>NZ_JAZHYN010000064.1:0-14754 GCF_036576025.1 Methylocystis borbori
CATCGCGGCGCCGCGCACGCGCGTCGCCGGCAGCATCGCGTCGCGCCGCGCCGCGCCATCGAAGCCGATGAGGCCGAAACGGTCGCCGATGCGCGTCGCCGAATAGGCGAGCGTCATGCAGAGCTGCGAGGCGAGCGCCAATCGCGGAACCGCGCCGCGATAGCGCATCGAGCCCGAAAGATCGACGAGCGCATAAAGGTCGATCGCCATGCGCTGCTCGAAGCGGCGGACATAAGTCTCGCCAAAGGGATCGCGGATCGTCGCGCGAAGGTCGATGCGTCTCGCATCGGGGCATCTCGCAAAGGGAACGGCGTCTCGAAACACGCCCGTCCCGCCGGGAGCGGCGGAAGGATGCGCGCCGATAGAGCCATGGGGGAAGCGCCCGCGTGGACGATAGGCGATCTCTTCCAGATTTTTCGCGGCGCGCGGCGTCATGGCGCAGGAACCGTGGCGACGACCGCGCGGCAGAGCGCGCGCGGCGCGTCTTCTCCGCGCAAGGCGTAGATCGGATCGAGAAAAACGCGATGCGCCATGGTCTCGACGAAGATTTCGCGAATATCCTCCGGCGTCAGATAGTCGCGCTCTTCGAGCCAGGCGCGCACGCGCGCCGCGCGCACGACAAAAGCGAGTCCGCGCGGACTCGCGCCGCCTTTGACCAGCCCCTCGAGATCGACGTCGGGCAAGAGGACGCCGGCGGCGGCGGGATCGAGCAGCGCGCTCCACAGCCGCAGCACATAGGCGCGCAGCGCTTCGCTCGCGCGCACTTGGCGCTGGATGAGAACGGCGGCCTCGTCGACCGACTGAGGATCGAGAATTCCTTCCTCGACATCGAGCAATAGAGCGTCGACATCGTAGAATCTCGGATCGAACAGCAGCGCCTCGCGCGCCTTTTCGTCGCGCGGCGCCGCCATGGAGATTTCCATGAGAAAGCGGTCGCGCGCCGCGGCGGGAAGCTCGAAGGTTTCTTCCCGCTCGATCAGATTTCTATCCGCGAACACCTGCAGATGCGGGAAGGCGTATTCGCGATCGAAAGCGGAGAGCTTGCGCTCGGCCATCAGGCGCAGCAGCACGGAATGCACCTGCGGGCGCGCGCGATTGATCTCGTTGAAGAAGAAGATCGAAAGATTTTCCGCCTGACGCAGGATCGCGCCGGGGTCGACGCGCGGACGGCCGTCCTCGCCGATATAGGTCTGGTAGAGGAGGTCGTTCGGCATCATGTCGACGGCGCCCTCGACGCGGGCGTAGCCACCGCCGAGCGCACGCGCGACGGCGCGCAGCAGAGTCGTCTTGCCGACGCCGACATCGCCTTCGAGCAACACATGGCCGCGGGCGAAAATGGCGATCGTCACGAGACGAATGACGCGCGCCTGATCGACGATGACCTTAGCGACTTCCTGCTCCAGGCGCCGCGCTCTTTCCCGCCAGTCGGCGAGACGAGGCTCGACGGCCGCTCGGTCAAAATCGTCCATATTGCAACTCGAAAAGGATGCGGCCACGATCCCGGGAATGGATTCTCCGACCTGTTGTTGTCGACATCAGCGAATCCGGATCGTGGCCGCAGTCGTCCGTCGCCGCGATCCCGGCGCCGGAAAACAAGAGTTACTCGGCGGGGATCTTATCGACCTCGTAAATCCACTTGCCGGTCTTCTTGAAATAGGCGACGCGCTTCTTGTTGCGGTCTTCCATCGCCTGAATCGACAGGCCCTGCTTGGCGATTTCCTTCGGGTCATGCTTGGGGTCGTATTTCGAACCCTCGACCTTCTCCGGGAATCCCGGCTTCGGCTCCCAGCAATTGCCCGGCGCCTTGCATTTGGTGCCGTCATAAGCGGCGGCGGCCGTCGCGATGGCGGCGCTGGCGAAAAGCCCCATCGTCAGGGCTGCGTATCGGCTCATTCGCATCCTCGTCTCCTCCTGCTTTTCTCAGCGGCCGGTCTTTTGAGCCAGGCCGCTTTTGCTCCCGCCACGCCCCGTGGCGCGAATTCATTTCGCCGCGGCTTGTCCCTTGCACTGGCCCGGCGGATCGTCGGGGAATTCCTCATGCCCGCTATAGGACTTGAAGGCTTTCCTTTGCTCGTCAGTGAGCCATTTCGCCTTTTCCGGCTCTTCCTTGAAGAGATGGCGCACCCAGGCCATGACTTTCAGCATGTCATCGAGCGAGAGATTGACGAATTGCGGGCCCATCGAGGCCTGCGCGCCGCCATAGATCGTCGAAAACAGACCTTCGTCGGTCTCGTTTTGCGGATAGGTCCAATAGGAGTCGTTCAACCCCGGCCCGATCTTGCCTTCGGCGAGATGGCCATGGCAGCCGGAACAGGCGGAGAGAAAGATCTGCTCGCCGAGCTTCAGGCAGCTCTTGTCCTCGTTATAGGGATTGACGCCCGTTTGAAGAAACTTCTTCACGCCCGGCGTATCGCGGCCTTCGGGCAGCGCGTCGTCGAAATTCAAGACTTCGCCGGTGATCGTGTTGCGGAAGGTTATAGCGGGTGTCTGCGCGACGGCGACGGCGACCAACAGCGTCGCGCCGATGGCGCCGGCGATCGTCGCGCCTTTCATCTTGCTTTTCATGTCTGGCATTTTCTTTCGTTGTGGCATGGGTTGGGCGCGACGCCCTATTTGGACGGCGGCAGCAGCGGAACGCCTTCCGCCCGCAATATGTCGTCGATCTTCGGCTTGGCGCGCGTGAGCGCGGCGTCTATTTCGGCGAGCAGCGCGCTATCGTCGCGCCGAACGGCGACCGACTGATCGAACTGCTGCTGAACCTTTTCGCCGTTGCTCTTCACCGCGTCGTCGTCGATCAGCGTCATGCGCAAGGGCGTCGTCGAAGCCTTGACGTAGCGCGCGACATCGGGCGCGAAAGCGACCGCGACATCGGCGCCGCCGGCGCCGACTTCGGACACCATGCGCCCCGGATCGATTTGGGTATATTGGTTGCGCGGCGAGCGGAAATTCACCAGCGAATAGAGATAGGCCATATTGTCTTCGTACTGGCCAATGTCCTTGAGCATGACTTCGCTCGGCGAGCCGAAGGCGACGGCGATATGTCCGAGCTTCTTCAATCTCTCGTCCGACCAGGATTTGACGTCGAACTGTCGGTCCGCGCGCGAGACAAAGACATAGCCCGTGCGATAGTAGGGTTTCGAGGTCGCGACGCGCGGATCGCCCGTGTCGAGGCCGACGATCACGTCGCAAAGCTTCTTGTCGAGATAATCGCGGACGAGATAGATCGCGGGCTTTGTCGACCAGACGAAGTCGGGGCGACGCCCCATGGCTTCGGCGAGCGCGACGGCGATTTTGTTCTCGAGCCCGGAGCCGTCCTCCATCGAGAGGGGCGGCTGACTCTTGGCGGCGCAAATTTTCAGAACCTGCGCGTTCGTTTGCGCAGGCGCCTCAGCGAAGGCCGCTCCGCTCGCCAGACATGCGGCGAAAGCGCAAACGCTACGGATTGAAAGACGCGACATGGGGCGTTCCACCAGCATTCATTAAGCGACCGCGCCGCCGCCCGGATACGGGGTTGATCCGAGCGGCGGCAAAGGCGCCGCGAGAGCGGACGCGCCGCCCTCGTGGCCATGAAAGGCTGCTTAATTGGCCTTGTATTCGCCGACGCTCAGGTCGTCATAGGGACCCTTGCCGTCGAGCGAGAACACCACGACGCCGCCGCCCATCTGCGTGTAGTTGGCGAGCTGCTTGAAGGCGCCCACCGCGCCGAGGCCGGCGGTCGGATCCTGCAAGTCGAACACGAGACCAACTCCCGGCCAGCCGCCGACGCCATACATGATGGCGACATATTCGACGCCCTTGTGCTGATAGACGATCGGGTGGCCGATGACGCCGGAGGGAAGCTTGAACTTCCACAGCAATTCGCCGGTGTCGCTGTGACGCGCCTTGATGAAGCCGTCCAGCGTTCCATAGAACACCAGATCGCCGGCCGTCGCGGCGGTGCCGCCCCAAACGGCGAAGCGCTCCATCTTCTCCCATTTGAACTGCCCGGTGATGGCGTCATAGGCCTTGATCTGGCCAAGACCCTCGCCCTTGGCGCGATCGCCCTTCGGACCAGGGAACATGTTCAAGGTCGCGCCGACGAAGAACTGACCCGCGCGATAGGGAAGCATGAAGGGCTCCCAATCCATGCAGATGTGGTTCACGCCGAGGAAGAAGAGCTTCCTTTCCGGATCGTAGGAGTCGAGGCCCTGATTGTGATAGCCCATCGCCGAGGGGCAGATGTCCTTAGCGAGATGGTCCATGCGCGTGCCATATTCGGGATCGCGCACGGGCAGGCCCGTGGCGAGATCGACCTTCTTGAACACATTCACCGTGTCGTCGATCTTATTGGCCGAAACCAGATCGCCATTGGTGCGGTCGAGCGTATAGACGATGCCGTTGCGGTCGGGATGGGTCAGAAGCTTGCGCTCCTTGCCGTCCTTGTCCTTCTGCTCGGACAGCATCATGAAGTTGATGCCGGCATAGTCCCATTCGTCGTGCGGCGTCTTCTGATAGCCGAATTTGGCGAGGCCCGAGTCGAGATCGCGGCCCCAAATGGTCATCGTCCATTTGTTGTCGCCGGGACGCATCGTCTCGTTCCAGGGCGCGGGATTGCCGCTGCCGTAATAGACGAGATTGGTGCCGGGATCATAGGCGAACCAGCCCCAGCTCGTGCCGCCGCCGATCTTCCAGGCGTCGCCTTCCCAGGTCGAGGTGCCGAGGCCCTTCTGGCCATAGTGGGGATTCTTGATGTTGAAGTCAGACGCGAGCAGCAGCTCCTCGTCGGGGCCCGTGGCGTAGGCGCGCCACTTCTGCTCGCCGGTCTTCACGTCATAGGCGGTGAGATAGCCGCGAACGCCGAGCTCGGCGCCGGAGCTGCCGATCAGCACGATGTCCTTATAGATATGCGGCGCGACGGTCAGGGTGGAGCCGACCCGGAAGTCGGAATTCTCGACCTTCCAGACGAGCTCGCCAGTGTTGGCGTTCAGCGCCGAGACATTGCCGTCGAGCAGGGTCTTGACGATCAGCGGCGGCGTCTTGCCGTCGCCCGGCCAATAGGCGAGACCGCGATTGACGAGGTCGCAGCAGGCGACGGCGCGCGCGGCGGCGTTCTGCTTGGGCTTATCCTGCCACAAGATGCGCGTCGGATCGTCGAGGCTGAGCGCGAAGGTGTTGTTGGGGAAGGACGTATGCACATACATCTTCCCGTCGACGATAAGCGGCGAGCCCTCGTGGCCGTTGAGGAGACCCGTCGAGAAGGTCCAGGAGGGCTTCAGATTCTTGACGTTGGCCGCGTTGATCTGTTTCAGCGTGCTGTAGTGATTGGAGGCGTAATTCTTGCCCTGCATCACCCAGTTGTCTTCGCTTTTCGACAGATCGTCGAGCTTGTCGGCGCGCGCGGCGGCGGTGAAGCCGATCGGCGCGACCGCGAGCACCGCGAGAAATGACACAGACGTCAGAAGCTTTTGCATTGGTTGAATCCTCCCGATTGGCCGTTGAGCCATTCGCGCTTTCAAGCCGCGCTTTTTTCCGTAAAACGGAGGCCATGGGGCCATGCCGCAATCCGTGATCGCCTACGCCTCGGCCAGCATCTCGAAGACCCGCGCGAAGACGGCGATCCATCGGCATTTAAGTGAGCGCCCCGGTTCCTGTCTTTATGATTTGTGAGTAAGTTCTGACGGGAAAAACTGGTAATATCCTTTGCGATATTTCCTTGCCGGGCGGCGGGCTTTCTTCTTGCCTGTGTCCGCTCCGCGAAATGAACCTCTAGCCAACATGCGTCCCTTCAATAGCCTCCCTTTCCGCGCCAAAACTCGCCCTTTCGCCGCCGCCACGGGCCCGCTTGCGCTCAGCCTCGGTCTTTGCGCTTTGGCGGTTGCGCTCCTCTCCGGCGCGACGAGTCCGCATTCCGCTTCCGCCGCCCTCTATCCGCACGACGGACGGCGGCCGATGAACGAAGCGGACTATCTGCGCTTTTCAGGCGCCGGCGTTCTTATCTGTCAGACGGACATGGGGACGATCGAACGCGGCGCGGCCGCCTGGCTTATCGGCGCGCGCGATCTCGTCGTCCTCAACGCGCATAATTTCGTCGACAAGCAGCTGCGCCCGACGCGGCCCGTTTCCGATTGCTACTTTCAGATCGGCGAAGAATCGGGAGCCTTCGAACCGGAAAGCCTCAAGCTTGGCGCCGATGTCGCGACGAAAGCCTTGCATATCACCGACGACTGGGCCTTGCTGCGGCTCGCGCAGCCGCTCAGCGAAAGAATCACGCCGCAGCCGCCGCCGGACGCCGCCGATGTCGCGACCGGCCCGGCGCCGCTCGCGGTGACGATGGTGTCGCCGGCGGGACATTCCAACTCGACTCTCGCGACCAGCGCCGAAGCCTGCGAGATCAGGCAGATCGATCCGCCGAGCGAAGGCGGCGTGCGCCGCGCGCGCCACAATTGCAACGACGGCTATGGCGGCTCGGGCTCGGGCCTCTTTACGCAGGACGGAAAGCTTATCGCGCTTCACAGCGCCTCGCTGGACATGAACCAGCGCCGCCCTTTCGATATGGAAGCGCATTATGGATCGGCGCTTCTCTTCGAAGGCGCGCTGCTGGAGGCGATCCGCAAGGAGCTTGCCGCGCGTCCTTGAATTAAGGGGCCGCTCCGCGCGGCGGCAGGCTCGCGTAAAATTGGGCGAGCGCCGCGCGCTCCTCGTCGCTCAATTTCGCGGCGATGTCGTTCATCGCGCTTCGCGACTTTCGCGCGCCTTCGGCAAAAGCGCCAAGCTGCTTGACGACATAGGCGGGCTCCTGCCCCGCGAGCGACGGCGCATCGTCCGTGACGCCGGTCGCATCCACGCCATGACATTGGCCGCAGGGCATGACGCCGCGAACGCCGTCAATATGGATGCGCGCGCCCTCCCCGGGCGCTGGCGCCGTCGCCGTCGCCGCCGGCCGCAGGCTCTCGTAATAAGCGCCGAGATCGGCCATGTCCTGCGGGGTCAAGGAGGCCGTCGCGGCGCGCATCTCGTCGTCGGGACGCAGCCCATTGGCGAAGGCGAATAATTCGCGCGCGACATAAGGCGCGTTCAGTCCGGCGAGACGCGGCAGGCCCGGTCGCCGCGACGCCGCCGGCCCATGGCAGCTTCTGCAGGGCGGACCGCCATTAGCGCCATTCGCCGCGATTTCCGCGCCGCGGCGCTTGTCGGCGCTCGCCAGCGCCGCGCTCCAGTCAGGCGCGCGCGCCTCGCCGGACTCGGCCGATAGCGCCGCCGCGCACCAAAGGCTCGACGCCAGGAACAGCAAAAAGGCGGCGCCGAATGCGATTCGGCGGCCGGTCATGCGGTCGCTTCCGGTCATTTTTTGCTGCGCTCCCTGCAAGAGACGATTTGAGACAGACGGCGCAATTATTAAAGAGAAGAACTTCCCGCCAAGAGCGGCCCGCGCGCGGCGAACGGGATAGTTTGCCCATCGCGTCCGTGAAATATCCTCCGCCTTGGCGCGAAGCGGGAAGCGGGCTGCAGGCGGGGGGCATTCTCACCATTAAATCCATGCCCTATCTCAGATTATTGCGCGGCGCGTGCCCGTCGCTGTTTCGTCCGTGCGGAGGAACAAAAGCGCTACGGCGCGGCGCTTGCCCTTAATTTTCCTACGTTTTTTTACTTCTGCCTAGATCCTAATCCCGCCCTTGATCTATCTTTTTAGTGGTTTTATAGATGATAGGGAACAGGTCGGGAGTGACACATGCTCAGGGCGTTTCGTTATTTGAGAAAATTCAATCTGGTCGTTCTAGGCGCGCTCGCCGCGTTCTGCGGGGGCGCACAGGCGGCGCAGCCGTTTTTGAACGTCTCCTACGACCCGACGCGCGAATTATATAAGGCGATCAATCCGGCCTTCGTCGCGGACTGGAAGGCGAAGACCGGCGAAACCGTCCAGATTCAGACGTCCCACGCCGGCTCCGGCGCGCAGGCGCGCGCAGTGATCGACGGTCTCAACGCCGATGTCGTCACCCTGGCGCTCGCCGCCGACATCGACGCCATCGCGAGCAAGAGCGGCAAGATTCCCGCCGATTGGCAGAAGCGTCGGCCGAACAATTCCTCGCCCTACACCTCGACCATCGTGTTCCTGGTGCGCAAGGGCAATCCCAAGAAGATCAAGGACTGGAGCGATCTGGCGCAGCCCGGCGTCAGCGTCATCACCCCCAATCCGAAAACGTCGGGCGGCGCGCGCTGGAACTATCTCGGCGCCTGGGGCTACGGCATGAAGAAATTCGGCGGCGACGAAGCCAAGACCAAGGAATTCGTGAAGGCGATCTACAAGAACGCGCCGGTGCTGGACACGGGCGCGCGCGGCTCCACGATCACCTTCGCCCAACGCGGCCTCGGCGACGTCTTGATCGCCTGGGAGAACGAAGCCTTTCTCGCGCTTCAGGAGTTCGGCGCCGATAAATTCGAGATCGTCGCGCCGCCGCTGTCCATCCTCGCAGAGCCGCCCGTCTCCGTCGTCGACGCCAACGCCGACGCCAAGGGCAATCGGAGGCTCGCGGAAGCCTATCTCGATTTCCTCTACACGCCCCCGGCGCAGGCGATCATCGCGCATAATTTCTATCGCCCCGTCCATCCCGAATACGCCGCCAAGGAAGATGTGAAGAAGTTTCCCAAGATCGACTTCATCACGGTCGACGGCGCGTTCGGCGGCTGGGCGGCGGCGCAAAAGAAACATTTCGCCGACGGCGGAATCTTCGATGAAATCCAGAAACAAGAGCCGGCGAAATGACCTCCCCAAGCCTCGCCGGCAAGGGCGCTTGGCGCTTTAGAGCGCCAAGCGTCATTCCCGGCTTCGGTCTGACCTTCGGCTATACGCTGCTTTATCTTGGACTGATCGTCCTGTTCCCGCTCGCCACGCTCATCTGGCGCTCGTCGGGGCTCGGCTTTTCAGGCCTTTATGAAGTCGCTTCCGAGCCGCGCGTCGCCGCAGCCTTGCGCACGACCTTCGTGATGTCCTTCGCCGCCGCCTGCATCGATCTCTTCTTCGGCCTCATCGTCGCCTGGACGCTGACGCGCTACGATTTTATCGGCCGGCGCCTGCTCGACGCCTTCGTCGATTTGCCCTTCGCCCTGCCGACCGCCGTCGCCGGTATTTCGCTCGCGGCGCTTTATGCGCCCAATGGCTGGTTCGGCGCGCCGCTGGCCGATTACGACATCAAGATCGCCTTCACCCGCTGGGGCATTCTGGTCGCCCTCATTTTCATCGGCCTGCCATTCGTGGTGCGGACGGTTCAGCCGATCATTTCGGAGCTGGAGATCGAACTCGAGGAGGCCTCCGCGACGCTCGGGGCGAATCGGCTGCAGACCGTCCTGCGCGTGCTGCTGCCGCCGCTCACGCCCGCCCTGCTCACCGGCTTCGCCCTCGCCTTCGCGAGGGCCATTGGCGAATATGGCTCAGTGATCTTCATCGCCGGCAATATCGCCTATGTCTCTGAAATCGCTCCGCTGCTCATCGTCGTTAAGCTCGAGCAGTTCGATTATGCCGGCGCGACGGGAATCGCCACGATCATGCTGGCGATCTCCTTCGGCGCCTTGCTGATCATCAATCTCGTGCAGGCATGGAGCCGGAGGAGATTTGGTCATGTCTGAGGCCTTCGTGGCGGCGGCCCAACGCCCCCGCCTCCGCGCCGCGACCGAAGACGGGCCGATCGCCCGCTATGCGCTTATCGCGGTCGCCGTTATTTTTCTCGCCCTCTTTCTGCTCGCGCCGCTCGCCGTCGTCTTCGCCGAAGCCTTCAGCAAGGGCGCGGCTCCGTTCTTCGAGGCGCTGAGCGAGCCGGACGCGCTCGCCGCGATTCAGTTGACGCTGGTCATCGCGGCGATCAGCGTGCCGGCCAATCTCCTCTTCGGCTTTGCGGCGTCCTGGTCGATCGCGAAATTCTCCTTCCCCGGAAAGAGCCTGCTCATCACGCTGATCGACCTGCCCTTTTCGGTCTCGCCGGTCGTCTCCGGCCTCGTCTTCGTTCTGGTGTTCGGAGCGCAGGGCCTGTTCGGCAAATGGCTCGCGGCGCATGGCGTTCAGATTATCTTCGCTGTGCCGGGCATGGCGCTTGCGACCATCTTCGTCACCTTTCCTTTCGTCGCGCGCGAGCTCATTCCGCTCATGCAGGAACAGGGAACGGTGGAGGAAGAAGCGGCGCTCACGCTCGGCGCGTCCGGCTTCAAGACTTTTCTGACGGTGACGCTGCCCAACATCAAATGGGGACTGCTCTATGGCGTGCTGCTGTGCAACGCGCGCGCCATGGGCGAATTCGGCGCCGTCTCCGTCGTCTCAGGCCATATTCGCGGCCTGACCAACACGATTCCGCTACAAGTGGAGATACTCTACAATGAGTACAACAGCGTGGCCGCCTTCTCTCTCGCGGTTCTTCTTGCAAGCTTGGCGCTCGTCACGCTTGGGATCAAAACCTTCCTTGAATGGCGCCACGCTGACGCGCTCTCACGCGGAGCGCGACGGCATTAAGGCCGAGAAGCGCGGCTCTTCGATCCGCGTGGAAAACGTCGCCCAGGATTTCGGCGCCTTCGCGGCGTTGCGCGACGTGAGCATTGACATAGAGCCAGGCGAACTCGTGGCCCTGCTCGGCCCTTCGGGCTCTGGCAAGACGACGCTCTTGCGCGTTATCGCGGGATTGAATTCGCCCGACCGCGGACGCGTGCTGTTCGACGGCGAGGACGCGACGCTTCTGCCGGTCCAGGCGCGCCATGTGGGCATGGTCTTTCAGAGCTACGCCCTCTTCAAACATATGACCGTCGCCGAGAACATCGCCTTCGGCCTGAAGGTTCGTCCTCGGCGTCTGCGTCCGCCCCGCGCGGAGATCAAGGCGCGGGTCGACGAACTGCTGCAATTCGTGCAGCTCGACGGACTCGGCGCCCGCTATCCCGCGCAGCTCTCCGGCGGCCAGCGCCAGCGCATCGCGCTCGCGCGCGCGTTGGCGATCGAACCGCGCGTGCTGCTGCTCGACGAGCCTTTCGGCGCGCTCGACGCCCGGGTGCGCAAGGATTTGCGCCGCTGGCTTCGCGACATTCACAAAAGGACGGGGTTGACCACCGTCTTCGTGACGCACGACCAGGACGAAGCCATGGAGCTCGCCGATCGCGTCGTCGTGCTCAATGAAGGACGCATCGAGCAGATCGGCACGCCCGAAGAGCTTTATGATCGGCCCGCCTCGCCTTTCGTCATCTCCTTCGTCGGCGAAGCCGTCGCCTTGCCCGTCACCATCGCCGAAGGCCACGTCCGATTCGCCGGACGCGAACTGCATATAGACACCCATGGGCTGCGCAGCGGCCCCGCCAAGGTCTTCTTCCGCCCCGCGGACATAGCCGTCTCCGCGGATGGGAGCGGCGAACTCGAAGGCCGCGTCGAAAGCCTCAGACGCACCCCGGCGGGCGTTCGCGCCACCATCGCGATCGACGGCTACGATCAGACGCTGGAAATCGATTCGCCCATCGAAAAGGCCGCGGCGCTCGGCGGACGCGTGCCGCTCAGCCTCTCCAAGGCGCGCATTTTTCCGGTGACGGACTCGCCGGGCTTCCTCAACGAAGGCGACGGCATCTGAACCAGGCTGAGCAGCGCCGAAAGCGTCGCATTTCGGCAACAGTCGGCCCATTAATTTCTACCAATAGTCTAGTTTATTAATCGACTCTATTGACTAACTTTTTTATGTGCCTTTTTCTGTCTGGACAGATGTTGACGGCGGCCAGTCACAACGCCGGGCAGCCAGCTAAGTTCAGGAGAGAGGGCTTCGACGATGCCACAATTTCAAGTAACGGTCAGGGAACGCGCCGAGGCGCGGCGCGAAGCTCTGCGGTATTTCTGCAACAGTGCGCGGGCGACAACTTGTTTGCCTAGAAATTCAACTTGAAGGTCAACGCCTTCGTCGTATCGATATGTAACATCGTTATATAACTAATGAGGGCAGGCCGATGAGCGGCTCCAAGAAAACTCGCCTGAAAATGACACTGAAAGTCACAGTGGCGCTTTGCGCCGTCGCAACCGTCTTGTCGGCCGCGCCAGAGAGCGCGCAGGCCGAAGATAAAACCGGCGCGCAGGCTGAAAACAAACCCGGCGCGGCCGAAAATAAGGCCAACGCCGTCGCGACCAAGAAAGCCGACACCGCGAAGCCGTCCGGCGGCGGCAAGGCCGCCGAGCCGGAACAAAAGAAAAGCTATTACATTCCGACCCGCGCCTATCGCCTGGAGCCGCAGCCGGACATTCCGCCCTACGTGCGCAATCTGGGTAAGACCTACAAGCAATTCGAAGGGATCGACTGGCTCAACGTCGGCCTCGATTCGCGGACGCGCTTCGAATATCGCAAGGACGATTACCGGCCATGGACGGACATGACCGTCAATCCGCCGGCCTCGCAGCGGAAATATTTTCCCAACTCGCTCTGGCTCCTGCGCACGCGCGTCTATCTCGGCGTGCAGAACATCCTCGATCCCTTCCGCTTCGTCGTGGAGTTCCAGGATTCGCGCGCCTTCAACAGCATTTATCAATACCAGGGACAGGAGATTAATCAGACGGATCTAATCTCCGCCTATGGCGAACTCTATTTCAAGGACGCCTTCGGAAAAGACCCACGGGGCAATGATCGTCCCTTGAGCTTGCGCGCCGGCCGTTTTCATCTTGAGCTGCTCGATCGGCGCCTGATCGCAGAAAACGAGTTCCGCAACACCACCAATACGTTCGACGGTTTCCGCGTCAAAATCGGCAAGAAAGACAACGACTGGGATCTCGATAATTTCCTGATGCGCCCGGTCGTCCGCTATCCCGACTCGTTCGACCGGCCCGATTGGCAGAACTGGATCTACGGCAGCGTGCTCAGCATCCGCCGATGGTCGGAATACGGCATCATCCAGCCCTATTTCCTCGGCCGCAAACAATATGGCGATCCGCTGAACGTCTCCAATGCATTGAAAGTGCACAGGGACACTTATGCGCCGGGCCTGCGCGTCTATGGCGTGGTCGGCAATTTCGACTATGACTTCGACGTCAACAAGCAATTCGGCGAGATCGGCGAGTTCCGGCAGCTGGGCAACATCCAGAACGCCGTGCAAACGACCGTCCAGCATGATGCGATCGCCTATGCCGGCGAAGTGGGCTACACTTTCTCGGATCATCCCTGGAAGCCGCGCATCAGCGCCAATTACGCCTATGGCTCTGGCAACAAGAGCCCCTATGACAGCGCCAACCAGAACTTCGATATTTTCTACGGCTTCAATCAGCCCTTCTCGCGGGACGATTATATCGCCTGGAACAACGTCAAGGCGCCGAAGGCGCGTCTTGAATTCACGCCGCTGGCCAATCTCCAGATCGATACGGCGTTCAGCGCTTATTGGATGGCGAGCGCCGCCAATGCGTGGGATCGCGCCAATCTGGTCGCGCCGCTCGGCAATAGAGGCACATTCCTCGGCACGGAATATGACCTGCGCCTCCGCTATAAGCTGAGCCAGTTCATCAATATAACGGCGAGCTATGCGCGTTTCTGGCCGGGGTCCTTTACCTCGAGCTTCGCGCCGCCCGTCACGCTGCAGCCCTTTTTCCCCCAGTCTTTCTCCGGGCAGACCACGACGACGAACGGGCTGACTGCACGGCCGACCGACTTCTTCTATCTCGAAGTGTCGGCGAATGGTTTCGGCGACGGCAATCCGATCACGCAAAATCCCGCGACGCAATTCCTCGCCCTCGCCTCGCCGGAGGCGACGAATGCGCCGCCTCCGCCGCCCCCGAGTTGGACGGACGTCTATGTCGGCCTCAACGGCGGCGGCAGCTGGTCCAGTCCAAAGTCCAACGTCAACCTTTGGCCCTTTGGCGAGCAGGCGGCCAGTGCGGCGGTGGCCGCAAGCGCGACGCCGATCAACCAAAGCAACCACTTGGCGGGCTTCATCGGAGGCTTCCAGCTCGGCTCCAATTTGAAATTCGCCGATAGCTTCCTGACCGGCGTCGAAGCCGATCTGCACGCCGTTTCGGGCAACACCGACGGCAAATGGCAGGCGACGATCGCGCAGGCAGGCGGCAATTCCTTCGCCTCCTATACGCAGCGCAACGCCACGCTGAATTATCTCGGCACGGTTCGCGGCCGGCTCGGATATCTCTTCACGCCGACGCTCGCGATCTACGGCACGGGCGGCATGGCCTATGGCGGCGTCATCTCCAACACCGCCATTTTCACCCGTCGCATTGGCGGGACGAACCAGACCTTCATCAATCCCGTCTATCAGGATACGCTCATTGGCTGGTCGGCCGGCGGCGGCGTCGAATGGATGTTCACGCCGAACTGGAGCGCCAAAGTCGATTATCTGCATTACGACCTCGGCAAAGCGAACGCTTCGGCATTTGCGGCGCAGACGACCGGCTTCTATTATTATGGCGCCAACACCTCGACGCGCTTCGACGGCAATCTGGTTCATGCCGGCGTCAACCGTCACTTCGACCTCGTGAGCGCGGCCGAAGGAAAATAGGGCGCGAGTCGCGCCCCGCGCGTCGACACAGCATTCCTGGCGGACCGGCGGACGCCTGCGCTGAACCATCGGCGCGGGCGTCCTGCTTTCATTCGACCGCGCCGCGCTTATCCCCGGGGCGCTCCCTGATGCTAATCTGGCTAAGGCGGAGTCTTCCGCTCACAAACCTTCGAAGAGGGCGGTTGAGAGATAGCGTTCGGCGAAGGAAGGGATGATGAGGACGATGTTCTTGCCTTCGGCCTCGGGGCGGGAGGCGATTTCGAGCGCGGCGGCGATCGCTGC
>NZ_JAZHYN010000065.1:0-14396 GCF_036576025.1 Methylocystis borbori
CCCGCTCCCGATTCGGCCGCGCCCGCGCAGGCCGCCGCGCCGACGCCAAAGCCGAAATCGAAGCCCGCCGCGCCGCCGCGCGAAAACGCGCTCTCCGACGACCCGACGCCGGCGTTGCAGCCAGAGACTTTTTTCGTCACGTCGAAAGCCTCCGAACGTTATGCGCGGATCGCCGATCAGGGCGGCTGGCCGACGGTCGGCGTGCCGCTGAAGCCGGGCTCGAAAGGCGCGGCCGTCGTCAATTTGCGCCGCCGACTCGCCGCCGAGGACGACCGCGTCACGAATGTCGCGAAGCCGAGTTGGGACGCCGATCTCGCCGCCGCCGTGAAGCGCTTCCAATATCGCATGGGGCTCAAGCAGACCGGCGTCGTCGCGGGCGCCACGCTGCGCGAACTCGACATTCCGGCGGCCGTGCGCTTCCGGCAGTTGGCGTCGAGCGCGCAACGGCTCGCGGGCGTCAATTTCCCCTTTGGCGCGCGCTATATCATCGTCAACATTCCCTCGACCGCCGTGGAGGCGGTGGAGAACGACCGCGTCGTGCGCCGCTACGCCGCCATCGTCGGCGACCCGGACCATCACTCGCCGGAAGTCGAGGCGAAGGTCGTCGCGGTGAACATCAATCCGACATGGACGGTGCCGGTCTCGATCATCAAGAATGAAATTGCGCCGAAAATGCTGAAAGACCCCGGCTATCTCACGCGCTCGCATATTCGCGTGCTGAACGCCCATGGCGACGAGGTCGATCCGCGTTCGGTCAACTGGGCGAGCGAGCGCGCGACGCATTACACGCTGCGTCAGGATTCGGGCAAGAATAATTCGCTGGGCTCGATCCGCCTGTCGATGCCCAATTCCTATTCGGTCTATATGCACGACACGCCGTCGCGCAATCTCTTCGCCAATGACTATCGCTTCCTGTCGCACGGCTGCGTGCGCGTGCAGGGCGTCGTCGATCTTGCCGCCTGGGTGCTCGACGGCGACTCCGGCCCCACGCTCGACAAGGCGGCGATCACCGCCAAGATCGCCAGCGGCGAGCGCGAGGACGTGAAGCTGACTCATCCCGTGCCGGTCATCTGGGTCTATATGACCGGGTGGGCGTCGGCCGACGGCCTCGTGCATTTTCGCGACGACGTTTATGGCCTCGACATGATCGGCGGCCTCGCCGAGCAGTGAGGCTACAGCGTCGGGCGATAGCGGACGAAATTGTCCGCCGCGACGAATGTATCGTAAAGCCGCCGCGCGCGTTCATTGCTCGCCTGCGTGTGCCAATAGAGGCGCGACCAGCCGCGCGCGCGTCCAAGATCGACGAGGTCTTGAATGAGCGCGCGTCCCACGCCCGCGCCGCGAAAGTCGGGATCGACGAACAGGTCTTCGAGATAGCAGGCGCGCGACGAGGTCCAGGTGCTGTCATGCAGCACGGAAATGGAAAAGCCGGCGATTCGCTCGTCCTTTTCCGCGATCCGGCCGAGTAGGGCCGAGTTCGAGTCGAGAAGGCGGCGCAAGGTGAATTCCGTCACCTCGTCGGGAACCGCCATTTCGTAGAAATCATTGTAGCCGGACCAGAGCCTGCGCCAGTCCGCGGCGTCCGCCTCGCGAATGTCGCGGACGCAAGTCATTCGTCTTCCGCCCGCGCGCTCTCGTGCCAGCCGCGCAGCAGAAAATAGGACAGCGCCGCGAGCGCGCCGTAGATCGCAAGGCCGCTCAGCGAAATCAGCGCCAGCGCCGCGAACATGCGCGGAATGTCGAGGCGAAAGCCCGCCTCGACGATGCGAAAGGCGAGGCCGGTTCCTTGCCCCGATGCGCCCGCCGCAAGCTCCGCGACGATGGCGCCGATGAGAGCGAGGCCGCCGCCGATGCGCAGACCCGTCAAGAATTGCGGCAGCGCCGCCGGCAGGCGCAGATAAACAAGCTTCTGCCAGGGGTTGGCGCGATAAAGATCGAAGAGGTCGCGCAGCGCGTGGTCGACCGAGGCGAGGCCGAGCGAGGTGTTGGAGAGAATCGGAAAGAAGGCGACGAGAAAAGCGCAAACCAGCACCGCGCTTCCCGGCTGCAGATAGACGAGCAGCAGCGGCGCGATGGCGATGATCGGCGTCACCTGCAATATGATGGCGAAAGGCAGAAGCGCGCGCTCCAGCCATTTCGACTGCGCGATGAGCAGCGCGAGAGCCACCCCCGCGAGGGTCGCGATAAGAAGCGCCTTGAGGGTCACGCCGAGCGTCACCATCAGCGACGAGAAGAGGAGCGCGCGGTCCTCGACGAGTTTCGCGGCGATGACGCTCGGCGCGGGCAGGATGTAGGGCGGGATCTGCTTCCAGGCGACGATCCCTTCCCATGCCGCGAGGGCCGCGATGAAGATGACGAGCGGCGCGCCGATGTCGCGCAATGGCGTTGACAGGCTTGGCGTCGACAGGCTTGGCGTCGAATGGCTTTGCATGGTCATGGCGTCATCGCTTCCGTCGCGGCGCGCAGCGCCCGCGAGGCGCGCCGGCAGATGTCCGCGAATGTCTCGCTCAACCGGAACTCGTCGTCGCGCGCGAGCGCGGGATCGATGACGATCTCCTCGACGATCTGTCCGCGCTGCCGCGACATGACCAGGATGCGCGTCGAAAGATAGGCGGCTTCGAACACGGAGTGGGTGACGAAAACGATCGTCGCGCCAATGTCGCCTTTCAGCGCCAGAAGATCGTCGTTGAGCTTGAAACGCGTCACTTCGTCGAGCGCGGCGAAAGGCTCGTCCATCAGGATGAGCGCCGGGCGCGTGACGAGCGCGCGGGCGATGGCGCAGCGCATTTTCATGCCGCCCGAGAGTTCGCGCGGCCGCGCGCGCGCGAAATCGGAAAGACTTACATGCGCCAGCGCCTCCTTGACGCGCGGCGCCGCCGCTTCGCGGCTCTCGCCCTTGAGCCGCAGCGGCAGATAGACATTGTCGAAGACGCTCGCCCAGGGCAGCAATGTCGGGTCCTGAAAGACGAAGCCGATGTTGTTTTTCGCCTGCGTCTCGCGCCATGTGATGGCGCCGACGCTCGGGGCCGCCAGGCCCGCGATGAGCCGGAGCGCCGTCGATTTGCCGCAGCCCGAGGGACCGAGCAGCGTCAGCGTCTCGCCTTCGCGCACGTCGAGGTCGAAAGCGGCGAGCGCGGTGAGGCCGCTCGGGAAGGTCTTGCCGACGCCATGGAGCGAGACGACCGCGCGCGAGGTCATTGGCGCGTCCATGACGTTCGGCGCGCCTCATGGCCGGGCTTGATCCGGCCGCGCCCGGGCGCCTGCGACAAGCGCAGGCATGTCGGCTCCGCGCCCGTCATTTCGGCCGCAGCTCCATGCCGACCTTCTTGCCGATGAAGCGCAGCGTATAGCCGCGTTTGAAGTCGACAGTGGCGGGAACGACGCCGGCCGTCGCCATTTTATCGAAAAAGCTCTGCATGCGCGCGTCGGTGATCGCGCCGATGCCGAGCGACAGCGCGTCGCCGGAATCGACGACGCCGTCTTCTTTCAGCTTGGCGACGGAATAGGCGATCTGACCGTCCGTCATTTCGGGATTATCGCGCTTGATCAGCGCATTCGCGCCCGAATTGTCGCCATAGAGGTAATTGTACCAGCCGATGATCGACGCGTCGACGAAACGCTGCACGAGATCGGGGTTTTTCGCGATCGTCGAAGCGCGCGCGTCGATCGTCGACGCATAGCTGTCGTAGCCGTAATTGGACAGCAAAAACACATTCGGCTTGAAGCCTCCCTGGCGCTCGATCGCATAGGGTTCCGAGGTGAGGAAGCCCTGCTGGATCGAATTCTTGTCGGCGATGAAAGGCGCCGAGTTGAAATTATAGGGTTTGGTCTTTTGATCCTTGAACCCATAGGCCTGCTTCAGCCATTGCCAGACCGTGGCGCGCGTGTCGCTCGCGATAAAGGCCGTCGCCTTGGGCAAATCCTCGAAACGGTCGAGGCCGACGCCCGGGTGCGACAGGAAGATGACGGGATCGAGCTGGAACAGGCTCGCGACGGTGACGATCGGCACATTCTCCTGGACGGATTCGAACATCTGAATCGTATTGGCGCCCATGGCGAAATCCACCCGGCCCGCCGCGAGCAGCAGCCGCGCGTTGAGCTGCGGGCCGCCCTGCATGATGGTCACGTCGAGGCCGTAGCGCGCATAGGTGCCGTCGGCCACCGCCTGATAGAAGCCGCCATGCTCCGCCTCGGCCCGCCAATTGGTGGCGAAGCTCACCTTGTCGAGCGCCTGCGCGGGCGCCGCGAGGAGAAGGGCGATGCAGGCGACAGTGAATGAGACAAATCGCATGAGGGGAGGCTCCATTGAAGCGCCGCCATCATACACGAAGGCGCGCCCGCTCTATATCCCGCTTGATTTCGACGAGAAGTTGAAGCCGTCAACGAGCATCGCCGGCGCGGCCGGCGCGCCGCCGCCGCCCGCCGCCCGCCAGGCGCGCTGCGTTTCGCCCATCATGACGATATTCGAAAAGAGATCGCCGAGCCGCTGGTTGAAGCGCATATTGCGCACGGGCGCGACGATGCGGCCATTCTCGACGAGGAAATTGCCGTCGCGCGTGAGCCCCGTGAGCAGCAGGCTCTTCGGCTCCACCATATTAGTGTACCAGACCCGCGTCACCAGCACGCCGCGCTTCGTCGCGCGGATCATGTCGTCGAGCGAGGCGCCGCCGCCCGCGACGACGAAATTGTGGGCATAGGGGATCGCTTCGCGCTCCGTCTTCTGCGCCCAGGCGCGCGAACGATAGAGCGTCGTCGCGACGCCGTTTTCGATGAAGGCGCGCGGGCGATGCGGCACGCCCTCAAAGCCGACGGCGGCTTCCGGCGCGAGCGGATCGGCGGGGTCGACGCGGATCGTCAGCTTTTCGTCGAAGAGCTTTTCGCCCGTCAGCGCGCCGCCGCCAGGACGCGTGAAAAAGCTGCGGCCTTCGTCGGCGGCGCGGGCGTCCATCGCGCTTATCAGCCATTCCGCGAGTTCGGCGGTCGCTTCGGGTTCGAGAATGACGGTATAGGCGCCAGGTTCGAGATCGACGGGCGTCGCCTCATGCGCGCCTTTGGCGCAAGCGATGCGCGCGAGCGCGCCGGCGTCGAGCCGCGCGACGTCGAACTGATGCGCGCCGGCCCAGCCCGACCAGGCGTCGGCGCGATTGCGCGCGGTCGCCGAGAGATCGATCTCGCTGCGCCGTTCATAGGCGAAAAGTCCGGCGCTGGTCGCAAGCGCCTCGAAGCGCTTCGCGCTCGTCGCGCAGCCGAAAGTCTCGACGCCGACGCGCGCGCCTTCCTCGATCGTCTGCGCCGCGGCGCCCGCGAGCGCGTCGAGGCGCAGATTCGCCGTCGCTTCGTCATAGCGGTTGGAGAAGCCGTAATTCTGCGGGCCGAGCGGCGCCACATAATCGGGGTCGACCGGCAGCATGCGCGCGATCGCTTCCGAGCGCGCGAGCGCCGCATCGAGCGCATCGTCGTCGAAGCGCGTCGTGGAGCAAGAGCCGACGCGCCCGCCGATATGCGAGGCGACGCGCAGGCTCGCTTCCGCCTGGGCGAGATTGGTCGTCGCGCCGCCGCGCGCGAAACGCAGGCTTTGATTCTCGCCGCCTTCGATCCTGACGACGCAGGCGTCGGCTTTGGAGCGCGCGAGAATTTTGTCGGCGATCGCCTTGGTTTCTTCTGAGGAAAGGAACATGCGCTATGCGTCGTTCGTATTCAGCACGCGCACATTGCGAAAGAGCGCGGGCGGACTCCCATGCGAGACCGGCGCGAGCTGCACCGGCTCCGCCTTGCCGCAGGTGAAAGTGCCGTCGAGATGATAGGCGCTCGCGTCGCAAAGCCCATCGAGCGAATTCCAGAATTGCGTGGTGCGTCCCTGATAGGCGCCGTCGCGCAGGAGTTCGCCGATTTTGCCGTTCTTGATCTCGTAAAAAAGCTGTCCGCCGAATTGGAAATTGTCGCGCTGCTGGTCGATGCTCCAGCTTCCGGCGCCGACGACATAAATTCCATTCTCGACGCCATTGACGAGATCGTCCAAGGCGCATTTTTGCGGATTGGCTTTTAGCGAAATATTCGGCATGCGCTGAATGGGAAATGTCGTCGGGCTGTCGGCGTAGGCGCACCCATTGGAGTGCGCGAGGCCAATGAGATGCGCTTGTCCCAGCGCCATCTGAAAATTCTTCAAAACGCCCTTTTCGACGATGGCGAATTCGGCGGCTTGCGCCGGCGCGCCGTCATCGTCGAAACCGATCGTCGATAGCGCGCCCGGCTGCGAGCGGTCGGCGACGATGGTCATCAGCTCCGAACCGAAGCGCAATTGGCCGAGCATGTCGGGCTTCACGAAACTCGTTCCGGCGAAATTCGCCTCCCAGCCGAGGACGCGGTCGAGTTCGGTCGAATGGCCGACGGTTTCGTGAATGGTGAGCCAGAGATTGGTGGGGTCGATCACGACGTCGTAATCGCCGCTCGTCACGGGCTTGGCGGCGAGCTTGGCGCGCGCCTCCTCGCCGGCGCGCCCGGCTTCTTCGACGAGGCCGGCGCCGACGATATATTCCCAGCCTGCGCCGCGCGCGGGGGTCAGGTTGGCGCGCGTCGCGAAACGGCCGCTCGCGCGGTCGATGGCGACGGCCTGAAAGTCCGGCGCGACGCGCGTGCGCGTCTGCAAAATGCGGCTGCCGAAACTGTTGGCGAAGAATCTTTCTTCGCGCGCGATGGAGAGCGAGGCGGTGCAGAAATCCGCGCCGCGATCGCGCGCGCGCGCATTGACCGCCAGCAGGAGATCGGCCTTTTCGCCTGGGGGAATCGCGAAAGGATCGACCGCCATGGGCATGACCCACTCGGCCTCATGCGCGGGCAGCCGCTCCAAGGCGATCGGGCGCGCCTGGATCGGCTTCACCGCGCGGGCGTTGTCGAGCGCGCGCTCGACGCCGGCGAGGACGCTTTCCCGATCGAGACGCCGCGCCCCGTAAAATCCCCAGGAGCCGTCGAGCAGCACGCGGAGGCCAAAGCCCTGCGCCGAACGCTCGTCGTAATTTTCGAGCCGCTCGTCCCGGGCGAAGGCGTATTCGCGCAGCGTCTCGCCGATCCTGATGTCGGCGTAGCTCGCGCCGCCCCGTTTCGCCGCGGCGAACGCCATATCGGCGAGATCGTAAAGCAGCGCGCGATCGAGCGCGAACTCGCCGTCGCGCCTCAAGGCTTGCGTCGTCTCGATGCCGGGCGCGGCGGCGGCCGCCATGTGTTTCTCCCGAGAGTCCGAAGTCATTCTTGTCCTCACCCTGAGGAGCGCCTGAAAGGCGCGTCTCGAAGGGTGAAGCAGCTAGTATCTTACCTCTGGAGCATCCTTCGAGACGCGAGCTACGCTCGCTCCTCAGGATGAGGTTTCGCATTATGGGCGAGACTCTGAAGTCGCTCGAATATGTTGGGGGCTCCGCCGCCATTTTGCAATCGGCGGGCCTGTCCGTTCTTTAGCCAGTCTCGTCGCCGCGCCAGCCGCAGGCGGCGAGCGCCTCTCGCATATGCGCGGGCGCCGGCGCCACGGCGCGGGCGGAGGGCTTGCCTTCCTGCATCGGAACGTCGATCGCGCGGGCATGGAGGTGCAGCGGCGGCGCGCCTTCGCGCCGTCCCGAGCCGTAGATGGGATCGCCGAGAATCGGCCAGCCCATGGCCTGCGCATGGACGCGGATCTGATGGGTGCGGCCCGTATGCGGCGCAAATTCGACGAAGGCGCGCCCTGAGTCCGCGCTCCTGCCCAATACGCGCCAGGAGGTGCGCGCTGGCAAGCCCAAGGGGTCCGGCCGCATCCACCAGCCGCGCGCGGCGTCGAGCCGGCCGAGCGCCAGGTCGATCTCGCCTTCGTCGCCTTCCGGCGCGCCTTCGACGACCGCCCAATAGGTCTTGCCGATGCGTCCCGATTTGAACAGCTTGCCGAGCCGCTCCAGCGCCTTGCGGTGGCGCCCAAGAACAAGGCAGCCGGAGGTGTCCTTATCGAGCCGATGGGCGAGGGCCGGCGGGCGCGGCAGGCCGAATCGCAACTGGTCGAAAGCGTCCTCCAGGCTCGGGCCGCCTTTGGGGCCGCGATGCACGGGGACGCCCGCCGGCTTGTCGATAATGAGCATCAGCCCGTCGCGATGCAGTAGGCGGGCGAGAAGATCGGGCGCCGGCGCGACAGTCTCATTCATGGCCTATCCATAGCAGGCGCGCGCAATCTTTTCGCCTTTCTGCTAGACAGCGGCCATGACCATTTCTTCGCCAACGTCCAAGCTGCGCCTCGCCGTCGAATTTGGCGTCGCGCGCCTCTATATCGACCACGCCGCCAAGCGCAACGCCTTCGATTTCGAGATGTGGCGCGCGCTTCCCGCGCTGATGCGCGCGATCGATGCGGAGGAAACGGCGCGGGTTCTCGTCATCAGCGGCGCGCCGGGTCTCCCCTTTTGCGCCGGCGCGGATATCAGCGAATTTTCCTCCCTGCGGGCGACGAGCGAGGGCGGGAAAGCCTATGAAGCCGCCAATGTCGAGGCTTTCGACGCGATCTCCAATCTCTCCAAGCCCACGGTCGCGGCGATTTCCGGCTTTTGCCTGGGCGGCGGCATGGGAATCGCCGCCGCCTGCGATCTGCGCGTCGCGGATGAGCGGGCGCTCTTTTCCATTCCCGCGGGCCGGCTCGGCGTCGGCTATCCGCCGCCGGCGATGGCCTATGTCGTGGCCGCCGTCGGGTCGCACCTCGCCTTCGATCTCTTCTATACGGCGCGACGGTTGAAGGCCGACGAAGCGCGCGCCAAGGGCTTTGTCGCGCGGGTCTTCAATCAGGAGAGCTTCGAGGGCGCGGTGCATGAACTCGCCGAGTCCATCGCCGCCAATGCGCCGCTGACCTTGCGCGCCGCCAAGGCGGCGATACGCGCAGCCGCGCGTCTGCCCGGCGCGCCGTCCAATGAAGATTGCGAGGCGCTCGCGCAGGCCTGTTTCGACAGCGCCGATTATACCGAAGGCTCCGCGGCCTTTCTCGAAAAGCGCGAGCCGAAATTCACCGGGCGCTGACAAGTCCGTCGTTGCAAATAAGAAGCAAGAGCCCGCTCAAATCCCGTAGTCGAAAGAATCATAGGCGAGGCCCTGTAAAATCTGATCCATATCGCGCGCGGGCTCGGCGCAGTCCTCCGTTCCGATGACTTTCGCCGGCACGCCGGCGACGATCGAATTTTTCGGCACCGACTTCAGCACCACCGATCCCGCCGCGATGCGCGAACAGGCGCCGATCTCGATATTGCCGAGGATTTTCGCGCCGGCGCCGATCATGACGCCGTGGCGCACTTTCGGATGGCGGTCGCCCGCCATCTTGCCGGTGCCCCCGAGCGTCACATTATGCAGGATCGACACATCGTCCTCGACCACCGCCGTTTCGCCGACGACGAAGCCCGTCGCATGATCGAGAAAGAGGCCCTTGCCGAAGCGCGCGGCCGGATGAATGTCGGCGGCGAGCGCGTCCGAGGCGCGGCTTTGAACGTAATAGGCGAAGTCGCTGCGGCGCGCGCGCCATAAGGCGTGCGACAGCCGCGCCGATTGAATGGCGTGGAAGCCTTTGAAATAGAGCAGGGGCTCGATCATTCGCCCGCAGGCGGGATCGCGCTCGACATAGGCCGCAAGATCGGCGCGAAAGGCGTCGCCGATCTCATCGTCCTCCTCGATCGCCTGCGTGAAGGCGTCGGCGATCATGTCGGCGTCCATCGCCGAACCGCCGAGCCGCGCGCTGATGCGATGGACGACCGCCTCTTCGAGCGACGCGCGATTGAGGATCGCGCCCAGCATGAGCGGGGTCAGCGAGGGATCGAGGCGCAGCGCCTCTTCCGCCTCGCGGCGCATATGCGCCCACATGGCCTCCGCCGCGCGCGGCGGCGTCTGGCTCTCGACGGGCGGGACGGCGTCCATCCTACTCCCTAAAATTTCACCTGCGGCGGCGATTGCGCGGCGTCGCTCGCGGAAAATTCCGCCATCGGCTTCGTCCCGGCGAAGAAGGTCTTCGCCCAGAGCAGCGTCGGGAAGGTGCGCAGCGAAGTGTTGAATTCGCGCACGGCCTCGATGTAGTCGCGCCGCGCGACATTGATGCGGTTCTCCGTGCCTTCGAGCTGCGATTGCAGCGCGAGGAAATTCTGGTTCGATTTCAAATCGGGATAGGCTTCGCTCACCGCGATGAGGCGTCCGAGCGCGCCGGTGAGCTGGCTCTGCGCGTCCTGAAACGCCTTGATCTTCTCGGGGTCGGTGAGCGAATTTGCGTCCACCTTCACCGAGGTCGCCTTGGCGCGCGCCTCGATGACGGCGGTGAGCACTTCCTTTTCCTGCTTGGCGTATCCCTGCACCGTCGCCACGAGATTGGGAATGAGATCGGCGCGGCGCTGATATTGCGACTGCACGTCCGCCCATTTCGCCTTGGCGTTTTCCTCGAGCGTCGGAATAGCGTTGTAGCCGCAGGCCGAGAGGCTCAGGCTCAGGAAAACGGCGACCGCGACGGCGCGCCAGCCGGACAAATTGCTCATGACGAAACTCCGCGAAGCGGCGCTTTCGCGCCGGCCGATTGTCGCAATGCAATGTAAGGCGGGGCGCCGGCCAAGGAAAGAGCGAGGCGCGACGCCGAATTTGGCGTAGAATGCCGCAAGCTCGAAAGGAAGCGGCGCGACATGCAAATCGACGAGATCATCGGCAATTTCGAACTGCTCGACGAATGGGAGGACCGCTACCGCTATCTCATCGAGCTCGGCCGCACGCTGGAGCCGCTGCCCAAGGACGCTTATACGGACGCGAATAAAGTGCGCGGCTGCGCGAGCCAGGTGTGGCTCGAAACGACGCGCGCGCGCGACTTGGATGGGCGCGCGGTCCTCTCCTTTCGCGGCGACAGCGACGCCCATATCGTGCGCGGCCTCGTGGCGCTGGTATTGGCGCTCTATTCGGGAAGGCCCGCGCAGGAGATTATCGAGACCGACGCCGCGCCGCTCTTCAAGGAGCTCGGGCTCGCCGAACATCTCACGCCGCAGCGCGCCAACGGGCTGCGCTCAATGGTCGAGCGCATCAAGAAGGAGGCGCGCGAGGCGCTGGCGGGTTAGGACGGCGATTTGCCTTCCGCAAAATGCCCCGAGCCCCTCACCTCACCTCTCCCCGCAAGCGGGGAGAGGGGTCATCGACGCCGCGCCCTTAATTGATAGGGCGTAACGCTTACCGCCTCCTCTCCCCGCTTGCGGGGAGAGGTAAGGTGAGGGGCCGGGGGATTGGCGCGAATGATCTGTCGTTACAAATTCGGCCGATAATCCTCCGCGCCCCAATGCAGCAGCGCCTGCGCGCGGTCGCGGCCGCGCGCTTCAACGGCGAGGCCGTAGTGACGCGCGAGGCGGTCGAGCGCGATTTTCAAGACCACCTTGCCCGAGCGCGGCGGCCAGCCGCGTTCGCTTTCGACGATCTCCAGCCCCTTGAGATAGCCGCAGACGTCGGTCAGCAGTCCGGCCATCTCCGGCCCCACGGCGTCGAAGGCGTGCGCGAGGCGCTGGCGCGCGTCCAGGGCGATCTCGGAGACGGCGACGCCCGCTTCGGCGCCGCGGCGGGCGGCGTTGATCGAGGCCTCCCAATTGGCGGTGACGCGCTGGCGCAATTGCGCCTGTTCGATGTCGCGGCGGAAACGCTCGCCCGCCTCGACCTGCGCGCCGTCGAGAAAGGGACGCCCGTCGCGATCCTTGCGCCGCGCCAGCCAGGCGAGCGGACTTTCGGCCTCGTTGACGAGCGTCGGCGGGGCGCCTTTTTCGATCGGCCGCAGCGCATAGCGCCCATGCTGGGCGCGAAAGCTTTCGGCCTCCGGCGTAAGCGGCGCGGCGAGCCGGCGCAGATGCGCGCGGCCGGCGTCGGTCAGCGTCAGGCGCTGCGCCGCGCCCGCGCCTTCCCAGCGCGCGAGTCCGTCTTTCAGCGCCGCGTCGCCAATCGCCTTGGGCAGTTGGGCGCGCACGATGGTGACGCCCTTGCTCGCGGCGCGCACGATGATGGTCGCATCGTCGAGTTCGCTTGAAGCGCCGCAGGCGCCGGGCTCTGCAAGCGCCTGCAGCAGACGGCGCAGCGCGCGGTCGATGTCGTGCGGTTCGTCCTTGCGCGCGATCTTCTTCATTGCGCGCGCTCCTCGCCGACGAGCGTGCGGATCGTTTCGCGCTGGGCGGCGAGCGCCGCCTCCAGATGGCGGACGCAGGCGTCGAATCGCGGATCGTCGCGCCTGTCCTCGATGCGCGCGCAGGCATGACGCATCGTGGCGCGGTCGCGCGCGAAAGCCCGCGCGCAAGCGGAGAGTGTCGCGCCGAGCGCGACATGGCGCAGATAGACGGCGAATTGCCGGGCGCGGGCGACAGGGCGGCTGGAGCGGCGAGGGGAAATCACCTCCGTGAAGGGCGCGCCGCGCGCGGCGGCGGCGGCCGCGGCGCAAAGGCTTGAATCAAGATCGGGCTGGAGCGCGGAATCGACGAACATTGAAAAAACTCCCTTATTCCGAAGGGGATAAGGCTAGTATGGAAAATAATCCTATTCAAGAGGAATAAATTTCTCATCCTCAGGCGCGATTGGGAGATCATTCTCTTGCGTCATGGAGGATCGCATGACGCAACAGTTTGATGCCCCCGTCCACGGGCTTCGCCAATTTCGTCCCCCTCGCTTCGAGGCCGAAGCGCGCAGCGCGCTCGACGCGGCGCTCGCCGCCGGGCTTGAGGGCTACGATCGCTTGAGCGCGCTCGCGCGTTTTCCGCGGCTCTCCGCCGAAATCATCGCCAGCGAAACGCCGCAAGCCGCCCGCTCGGCGCTTAAGGAAATCGAGCGCGCGATGCGAAGCGAGCGGGCGCGGCGGGGCCATTGGAGCTATGACCTCAACCGCCATATCGCCCTTCTCATCGCCCATCGCGCCGAAACCGCAAGGCTCCATCGCCTGCTTGGCCGCGCGTGAGCGCGGGCGCTTTCGCCGCAAGAGGCAATGTTTTAAAAGGCGAAGGTCAGCCGAGTCGCGAGGACGATTGAGCCATCTGGAAAAAATATTGGCGCTGTTGACCGCGGCCCTCGTCGCCGTCTTCGTCGGCGTCGGCCTTCTCGCCGTGGCCTTCAATCCGGGGCGGGGCCTCGCCGATTTCGGCGGCGGCGCGCCGGGCGACAAGGGCGCGGCGCGTCAGCAGATTGAGGCGCTGATCGCCGCGACGCCCGAATACGCCCGCTATTTCGCGCGGTTGCGCGAGACACTGACCCCCGATTACGAGTCGGCGATCGACGATTTCGCGACCCGTCTCGCCGCGACGAAGGAAGAGCAGAGCGTCGATTATTATCTATCGGAGACGGTGCGCCGCCTGCGTCTTGCGCGCGGCGCGCTCGCCGCCAAGGCGGAGCCGGAGCCGATGGCGCGGGTCTTCGAGAAACAGCTCGAAGTGCTGCAGGCGGTGGCGCAGGAGGACAAGCGCATGTGCGTCGCCTTCCTTTACGGCGCGAATAATCTCGATTTCCAGAAATTCGCCGCCTCGCGCCGGGGAATCGTCTCCGACATGGCGCTCGCCGGGCTTGAGGCGATCGTGAGCGGGCAGACGAAAAGGATCGCGCGCGGCGCGCCGAGCGAGGCCGATTTCAGCCTGCTCGAAAGGGCGCTCGCGCAACGCGGCCTCGGCAAGATCGAGATCGACGCGCTGCTTGACGGCAAGACGCCAGATCCGCCCCTCGACGACGCGCGCATGTGCGGCGCCGGCCGCACCTATTTCGAGGTGCTGAAGACGCTGCCCGAGCCCGCGCGCACGAAAGTCTATGGACTCGCGCTGGAGCTGATGGCGCGCTCGTAATTGGGCGTAGGTCACGCAGCGTTTAGGCGGGATCGCTAAACGCAGATGACGTGATCGATTCTAAAAGCATAGAGCGCGCTTCACGCGAAAAACCGGATTCCACTTTTTCGCAGCGCGCTCAAGGGCTCAGGGGCCCGCCTGCTTGCCGCCCGGCGACTCCCGCCGCGTGTCCGCCGCTGCGGGCTTCGTCGGCTCCGCCAGCATCCGGCGCAATTGCGCGACGGCTGTGCGAATCAGCCCTTCGCGCGGGCGCGCCGGCCCGATCTCAACCGCGGCCATATTGGCCATCGCCTTGGCGAGATTGTCGGTCGGCTGGCCGTTCGCGGTGAAGAGCATGAGATCGTCGTTCGGACCCGCGGCGACGCCCTCGGCCACCCGGGCCGCGTAATTGGCGAGCCGCAGGACGTCGCCGGCGCAGTTCGGGATCCCGAGCGGGGGCGCAGGCGGCGGCAAGGCGGCGATATCCGCGTCTGACGCCGCGCGTTTGGGGCTCGGCGGGGCGGCAGGCGACGAGCGGCGCTCAGACACGCCCGCCATGATCGAAGGCGCCGGCAGGAGATCGAGCGGGAGCGCGAGCGTTCGCCGCGCGGTCCT
>NZ_JAZHYN010000066.1:0-13314 GCF_036576025.1 Methylocystis borbori
CCCGCGTCTGGACCGCCGGGCGCTCAGCGGCGCGCGTCGGCGTCGTCGGCGCGGCGCGCGGCTTCGTCGGCGCGCTTTGCTCGGCGATGTCGTAGACGCGGCTCGAGCGGGCGACAATATCGGTAAGGTCGTTGAGCGCCTTGACCTGATCGCCGACGACGCGCCGCAGCGTCGCCGCCTGTTCGGCGGTTTCGCGCGGCAGTTCCATCGCGCCGCGGCGCACTTCCTCGCGCGTCTCCTCGATCTCGTGACGGATGTTGCGCGCGAGGCCGCGGATGTCCTCGGCGGCGGCGTCGAATTTGGAGCGCGCCTCGCCAAACAGCCGGGCGATCTCCTCATTGGCCTCGGCGAAGGCGGCGCGGAGCGCCTCCGACGTCAGCTCGCGTTCGCCTTCGGCGGCGGCGCGCACTTCGGCGAAGCGCGTCCCGATCAAATCGGCGGTCTGTCTCGTCGTTTCGTTCAGCGCGCCGCCGACCTCGCGCGAGCGCGCCTCGACGGCGTGGAACGATTGATCCATCAGCTCGGCGAAATGCGTCAGCGCGCCTTCGAATTCGGCGCGCCGGCCCTCGACGAGCGCAACCAGCTCTTCGAGAGAATGGCGGCGCGCCTCGATGGTCGCATCCAGCGCCTGTTGGCTTTGCGCCAGTTTCTCGGCGCTTTGCGCCAGGGAGTTCTGACGGTCTTCGAGCCCTTCGACGATCGTTCGGGCGTCGTGCATCGTGCCGCTCGCCACATGGCTGATCTGCTGCACCTGGCCGCTCACATCGTCCAGCGCGCCGTGGAATTCGACGAGCCGCTTGCCGAGCTCCTTCTCCAGATTGACGAGATTGCCGCCCGTCTGGTCGATGATCGCCTGCAGCGAAACATTGGTCTGGCCCAGCTTGTCGAGCACCGTCGGCAGTTCGGCGCGGATCTTGTCGTTCATCGCGACGAGCGCGCCGACCGAGGAGCGCGCGCCGGCGTCGAGCGCCTGCGTCAACGCCTCGCGCGAGCCGTCGAGCGCTCTTGTCAATTCCTCGCGCTTCTCGCCCAGATGCGCCACGATCGCGGCCCCGCGGCTCTCGATGGCGCTGGCGACCGTTTCGCCGACATTCGTCAGATCATGGGCGACGGCGACGCCGCGGTCGTTGAGGATGGCTTGCATATGATTGAGCCGCGCATCGAGCGCGCCGCTGATTTCGGCGACGCGTTCGGCGAGCGTCTGGCCGAGATCGCCGACGCGCGCCTGTAGCGTCGTGTCGAATTCGCGCCGCGCGCCGGTAAGCGTTTCGTTGATTTCCTGGAGCCTCGCCGCGACCGTGTCGATGACGAGGCGGCCGCGTTCGTCGAACTCCGACGAAACGGAGCCGAGCCGGTCGACGACATTCCTTTCGAAAAGCTCGATGCGTCCGTCGAGCGTCGTCTCCAGCTCCTTCGCGTGTCCGCCGAGCGTCTCGTTGATCTCGTTCGCTTTCATGGCGAGCGTTTGCGCGAGCTCGGTCGAGCGCGACAGAAGCATCCAGTCGACGTCCCTAAGCTTGGCGTCGATCGCCTCGATCATCTCGCGTCCGCCGCCGTCCATCACATTCGAAATCTCGCTGGCGTGTTTGGCGAGCGCCTCCTTGAGCATCTCGCCGCCCAAGCCGAGTCCCGCGTCCACCCGCCCGACAAGTTCGTCGATGCGGTCGGCGGCTTCCTTGGCGCGCGTCTGGGTGACGCTCTCGAAGTCTTCGATCTTGGTCGAGATCGTCGAGGCGAGGTCGTCGGCGCGCGCGCCAAGCTTCTCGACGAGATGCCCGCCCTTGTTCTCGAGCGTCTCGTCGATCTCGGCGAGGCGGGCGTCGATTTCGTCGGCGAAATGGCGGGAATTGTCGCCGATGCGGGAGTTGTAATGATCGACTTGCGCGGATAGCCGGTCGACGAGCGCGCCGCCCTGCGTGCGGATCGCGTGATCGAGCGACTGCAGGCGATCGTCGATTTCGCTCGTGAGCTTCTGCGTCTGCGCGTCGAAGCGGGCGGCGGCGTCCTCGGCGCCGACGGAAAGCTTGTCGACGAGCTGCGCGCCCTGTCCGGCGATCGTCGCCTCGACATGATCGAGCCGCTCCGTCACATCGGCGACGAAACGCTCGGTATGCGCGCCGACGCGATCGGCGATTTCGCCGCCGCCTTGCAGAAGCGCATGTTCGAACTGGTTCAACTGCGCGCCCAGCGTCGAGGCGATGCGCTGGCCGTGGCCCGCCAGCGAGGCCACGACGTCCTTGCTCTGCGCCAGAACGGAGTCCTCGAAATTGGCGAGCTTGTCGGCAAGAAGTTCGTGCAGCCGCTCTCCCTGCGTCGCGATCGCCAGCACGGCGTCGCCCGCCGTCGTCGAGAACCGCTCATGCATCGCGTTGGAGTTTTCGGCGAGCGTCGCGGCGGCCTCGGCGACGCTCTGGCGCAAATTGTCGCGCAGCGCCGCGCCATGCGTCTCGAAGTCTTGCAGCGCGCGTTCGCGCGTCGTCTCCATGGTTTGCGCCACCAGCATGCCGGCGGTCTCGAGCGCGGTCATGCGTTCGCCAAGCAGGTCGTCGACGCGCTTGGCGTGCTCGCCCACGAGGTCCGTGACGTCTTCGCTGTGACGCCTGACCGCCGCTTCGAAGGCGCCGAGTTTATCGGCGAGTTCGCTTTCGGCGCGATCCGCGTTCTCGGCGACGCGCTGCGCGATCTCGCCGCCCTGGCGTACGAAAACGTCCTCGAAGGATGCGAGGCTCTGCGCAAGGGCGCCGTTGATCTCTTCGTTCCCGCGGGTGACGACGCCTTCGAAGGCCGTCAGCGTCTCGGCGAGGCTCGCGGCGGCGCGCTCGCCCCGTTCGACGACGCGCGTCGCGACCTCTTCGCTGCGCTGCGCGATCACGTCTTCGAAAGCGGCGAGGCCTTCCGAAAGCGCGCTCGTGGCGCGTTCGCCATGCTCGCTGACGCGGGCGGCGATTTCCTCGCCTTGTCGCGCGACAGAATCCTCGAAGGCGGCGAGCTGGGCGGAGAGCGCGGTCGTGGCCTGTTCGCCCTGCTCGTGGACGCGGACGGCGATTTCCTCGGCCTGTCGCACGACCGTGTCCTCGAAAGCGGCGAGCTGGGCGGCGAGCGTCGTCGCGGCCTGTTCGCCTTGCTCGTTGACCCGTATCGCGACGTCGCTGGTTTGCCGCGCGAGGGCGTTCTCGAAAGTGGCAAGCTGCGCGGCGATCGTCGCCGCGGCGCGTCCGCTGTGTTCGGCGACGCGAGCGGCGGCGTCGTCTCCATGGCGGAGGAAGGTCTCTTCAAAGCCGGCGACGCTCTCGGCAAGGGCGGCGCTGACCCGGTCCCCATGCTCGGCGACGCGCATCGCCGCTTCCGCGCTGTTGCGCACGACGGCCTCCTCGAAGCCGGCGAGCCGATCGGCGAGCGTCGTTTCGATCTGCGCGCCGCGCTCGGCGAGGCGGGCGGCCACTTCGTCGCCGCGGGCGAGGACGTTCCGCTCGAAAGCTTGCAGATTATCGGCGAGCGTTTCGTTGACGCGGTCCCCGTGCAGGCCGATGGCCGACACCGCCTCGCTCGCGCCGGCGACGAAGCGCGCCTGCAGGGCGTCCACCTGCTCGACGAGCGCCGCGGAGCTCTGATTGAGGCTGCGCGACATGGCGTCGTGAAGCGCCTGGCCGCGCAGTTCGAATTCGCTTTGCGCCTTGCGATGCGTGTCTTCGAGCAGCCCCACGATGCGGCCTTCCGCCGTTTCGAACGTGGTCCTGGCGTTTTCGACATGTTCGCCGATGCGCGCGGCGAAGCGCTGCTGCGTCTCGGCGAGCGAGCGGTCGAGCGCGCCGCCCTGGGTCTCGATGGTTTCCCTTATGGCGCCGCCCGTCTCGGCGAGGCGCGCGACGAGCCGCTCGCCCTGGCCGTCGACGGACTGCGAGAAACCCGCGCCGATCTCCTCGAAACGCGCGAGAATATTTGCGCCGCGCGCGCGGAAATCCTCGGCGAGCGTCTCGCCGGCGCCTTGCAGCTTGACGGCGACCTCTTCAGTCCCTTCGGCGAAACGCAGGGTCACGTCGTCGCTCGCGCTGGCGATTTTTTGAGCGACCTCGTCGCCGGTCTGGCTTAGCGCGCCGATGATCTTCTCGCCATGGCCCAACAACGCGATTTCGAAGCCGTCGCCGGCCTGCTCCAGCGCGAGCCTGATCTCCTCGCCCTTGGAGCCGAGCGAGGAGGCGACGCGCGCGCCGGCCTCGCTTACCGTTTCCGCAAGATGCGCCGACGTCGTCGCGAGTTCATGCGACAGCGCGTCGCGCGCGCCGTAAAGCGCGGTGCGCGCATTGTCGGCGTTGACGACGATCGCTTCGCGCTCGCGCGTCAATTCGTCGATGAGCAAGCGCAAGCGGCGCTCGTTCTCCGTATAGGAGCGTTCGAGATTGGTCACCTCGGTGCGCACGATGACTTCGAGTTCGCCGGCCCGCGCCAGCGCGCGCTCAATCCCGTCGCCCATCGACGCCGCTTCGCGGCGAATGGCTTGGGAAAGGGAGATGACCTGTTCGGTGGCGATGGCTTCCGGCTCGATCAGCCGGATCGCCACCTCGGTCATGGAATTGGCGATGAGCCGCATCTCGTGGGCGCGGCGCGCCATCAGCCCGGTGATGAACAGGAAGATGATCGGCGCGACAAGCGCCGCGAGCGTCAAAACGGGCTTGGGGGCGAGCAGCGAGCCGTCGGCGTCGACGATTTCGCCCTGGTGGTAGTAGACATACATAAACCAGCAGGCGGCCCACAGCACGATCGAGCCGAAGGTCATCGCCATGATCGAACGGTCGGGCTTGATCCGCAACGCCTGCCGCAGCTCGCCGACGCTGCGGCGATCGTCGTTGGCGGGCGCGAAGGACGGCGCAACGACGCCGGGCTGCGCCTGGGGACGGGGCGGCTCCCGGAGCGGATCGCCGCGGCCGGGGACGGGCGGCGCTTCCGCGCGGGCGGCCGCGCCCGGCTCGGCGGAATCGGATTTCGCGCCGGCGAGGGCGTCGGGACCGTTTTTGGCTTCCTCCTCTGATGCGGCTCCTTCGGCGGCCGGCGGCGCGCTGAGATCGAGCGCCTCCTCGATCGCCGTCAGAGTGGCGGACGCCACGTCCTGGATTTTCCCGGATTTCGCCATCGCATCGTCTCCAAGCGGCGCAGGGCCCCCATGCGGCCGGCCGCGCCGGGCAGGGCCGTCAGGCGCCCCCCGGTGAACAAAGATTAACCAAACCTTACCGCCCCTGACCGGCAATTGAAACATGCGCTTGCCGCGTATTCGCAAACGTCGTTAACGCGGCCGTCAGAATGGGCGCAAGTCTTGGTCGGCGCGGCGGCGCGGCCTTTTCGGCGCGTGGCTACGCGCCTGCTTGTCTCAATTTGAGACGCGCCGCCGATCATCTTGATCAGCGCGCGCGGCCGGTCAAAACGGCCCGACCGGAAAATATTTCAAATAAAGCTCGCCGAAGACGCCGCGCTGCGCGAGCCGCGCCAAGGCGTAGTCGAGCGCGCGGCGCAACGGCGCATTGCCCTTCTTGACCGCGATCCCGATCCCTTCGCCGAAAAAGCGCGGATCGGTGAAGGGGCCGTCCTTGAACACGCAGCATTCGGCGGCCTCTGCGCCGTTCAGCCAGTAAGACAGCGCGATGGCGTCGCCAAAGAGCGCCTGAACGCGCCCGTTCTTCAGCGCCTGTCGCGCGAGAGCCGGCGTTTCAAAGGTCGCGAGCTTCGCCTGCGGATAGAAGGTTTTCAGATAGGCCTCGTGCCGGGAGCCGGCGACGACAGCTACGGAGCGGTCGCCGATCGCGGCGGGCGACGCCGACTTCAGCGTCGTGTCGGCCTGCATCGCGAAACGGCCCGGCGTCATCAGATAGGGCGCGGTGAAATCCGCCTGTTTGCGGGTGTCGTCATTGATTGCGATGGAGGCGATGACGGCGTCGCCGCTGTTGTCGTTGAGCGCGGGGATGAGCAGGTCCCAGCTGCGGCGCTGGATGGTGCAGGCGATATCCAGCTCCAGGCAGATGGCGCGGGCGAGATCGACGTTGAAGCCGGCGATCTGGCCGTCGGGAAGCAGGAAGTTGAACGGCGGATAGTCGTCCTCGGTCAGAAAGCGGATCTGGCGCAGCCCAGAGAGGTCCGGCCTTTCGGGAATGTGGTTCGGATCCCAGAACGACGGGGCGCTCGCCCAGGGCGTCGCCGGCGCCTCTTGCGTCGCGGCCGGCGGTTCGACGGCCTGCGCCGGCGCGAGGCGGACCCAGAGGAGGCCGAGAGCGATCGCCGCGCTCAGGGCCCAGAGGGCGATGTTGCGGCGGCGTGATTTGTTGTAAATATGCATTAATTTATCGCGAAGCTCGTGCTGGAAGTCGAAAGGCGCCGTCAGGCCGCGCTCGTTTTTTAAGAGCTTATTGCATGAGTTTCCTTCCCGTCGATAGTTTTGCGTCTGGCGCGCCGCGGATCAAGGACGATCTTCACGCCCTCCGGCGTCGACGCCCGGCGCCGACGGACGCCGCGGCGACGCGCCATTCCCTTCTCTCGCGGCCGACCGCCTCGCGCGCGCCGCCGGTCGAGATCGCCTTTCTCGCCCATTACGGCGTGCCCGACGCGACGCTGCATTATGCGGCGGCTCTGGGGCGACGTCAGGGCGTCAGCGCCGACGAGGCGCTGCTCGCCGAGGGCCTCGTCCCCGAAGAGACCTTCTATCGCGCGCTTGCGCATTATCTCGACGTCGCATTCGTGGACCGGCCATTCGAATTGGCCATCTCCAGTCTTGCGGCGGCCCGGCGCGGCTATGCCCGCTTGCGGAACGCGCCCGGCGGCTCGTCATGGCTTTTCGCCCCGAACGGCGCCAGCCTCATTCGCCTGATCGGCGTCGCGCGAGTCGTCAGAGGCCGCCGCTTCGTGGCTGTCACAACGCGCGCGCGCTTCATCGAAGCTTTGCGGCGCGCCGATCCGAGCGCCGCCCCCCGCGCCGCGGCCTTTCTCGCCGAACGGGTCGATAAGGATTTGTGCGTGCGCGGCTGCCTTCGGGGTCGCTCGCTCAAGCTTTTCATCGTCGCGCTCTTCGCCGTCACGGCCGGTCTTTATGCGCCTGTCGACGCTGTGCGGCTCGTCTGCGCGCTGCCGCTCGCCATCGCCTTTCTCTTTGGCGTTTTTCTCAGGCTCTTCGCCTGCGCGGCGAGTCTCGAGGCGCGCGAAGGCGCGGGCAAACGCCAGAGCGACGCGCAATTGCCGGTCTATACGATCGTCATCGCGCTTTATAAGGAAGCGCCCGTGGCGCGCCAGCTCGCCCGCGCGATCGATAGGCTCGACTATCCGCGCGCCAAGCTCGACGTGAAATTCATCCTCGAGGCGGACGACGACGAGACCGCGTCGGCGCTGCGGGCGCATCCGACGCGCGCGCCCCATGAGATCGTCGTCGCGCCTAGGGGCGCGCCGCGCACCAAGCCGCGCGCGCTCAATGTCGCCATGCCGCTGGCGCGCGGCTCCCTCATCGCCGTCTTCGACGCGGAGGATTTTCCCGAGCCGCGCCAATTGCGCCATGCCGCCGCGCTCTTTTCGCGCCTGCCGCGCCGCGTCGCCTGTCTGCAGGCGAGTCTCGCCATCGACAATGCCGCGGTGAACTGGATGACGGCGCTCTTCGCGCTGGAATACGCCGCGCTCTTCGATGTCTATAATAAAGGTCTCGCGGCGATGGGCCTGCCGCTTTTCCTTGGCGGCACCTCCAATCATTTCCGCATCGAGGCCCTGGGCGCGGTCGGCTTCTGGGACGCTTTCAACGTCACCGAAGACGCCGATCTCGGCCTGCGGCTCGCGCGCGCGGGCTTTTATATCCGCACCTTCGCCTCCGAGACCTATGAGGAGGCGCCGGCCGGGTTTTTTGCGCTGGTGCGGCAGCGCACGCGCTGGTTCAAAGGCTGGATGCAGACGCTGTTCGTGCATTGCCGCCGCCCATGGCGGCTTTTCGCCGATCTTGGCCCACGCCGCGCGAGCGCCGTGCTCGCGATGTTCGCGGGCGGCCTGTTTGGGCCGCTGCTCGGGCCTTTCGTGATGGCGCGCGTCGCTTATGACGCGGTCGAAGGCCGGTTGTTTTCGCCGGTCTCGCCCGTCGAGATCGCTTTCAGCACAATGTGGTGTTTTCTCGCGCTCGCCGGCGCCGGCGCGCTTTTATGGCCGCTTCTCCTCGGCATGCGGCGGCGCGGACTCGCGCCGCTCTGGCCGCGGCTCTTCTTCCTGCCGCCGTGGCTCCTCATGCTGAGCCTTTCCGCCTGGCGCGCGCTTTACGAACTCTGCCGGCGCCCTTTCCATTGGGAGAAGACCGAGCACGGCCTCACCGTGCGCGGCGCGCCCGACATGGCGTAGGCGCCGACCTTCGCCTTACGCGAACAGCCATTGCTTGAGCAGGAAGCCCGCGCTGAGCGCCTTGCTGTAATGCTCATGCAGCGCCACATGGCTCATGCCGGCGCGGGGCAGGTCCGACTTCTTCAGGCGCTTGAAGAAGGGGATCAGCACATCCTCGAAATTCTTCACCGTATATTTGCCGCCGTGGCGATCGGCGACGCGCTCGGCGACATTGGTGAAGAGCAGAGTGAGCGCCTTGAACAGCGCCGGATGGGCGATCTGCGCGTCGGCGTCGTGGAGGCCAAGGCCGTGTCGGCAGGCGCGTAAATATGCGTTGAGGACGGGATAGACTTCTTCCGCGGGGGCGTCGACGAAAGCGCCCTGGATCGAGCGCAGCGCGGCGTTGAAGGTGACGCGCGAGATCATGCCCTTGCGCCGCTCGGCCGGGCTCAGCAATTCCTTGAGCGCGCTGTCGTCGCGATTGTGGAAGAGATCGAAGACGTCATGGAGCAGGGCGTCGGCCTCGGTCTCCACCTGCGAAAGCCGGCGGATGTCGAGGAGGAGTTCGTTGGGGACGGGCCGCTGCTTGGTGTTGATGTCCATGAACAGGCGGCATTCTTCCGAGCGCGAGAGCTTGTTGTAGATCACGACCGGCACGTCGACCGCGCGCTTCGCCAGCTTGAAGCCGAAGACGCGATGCTGCCCGTCGATGATGAGAAACGCGCGGGGGTCCCGGCGGAAGGCGAGCATGCCGCTCTCGCGGTCGAACTGCATATGCGCGCGCGACTGGGCCGAGAGCACCACCGCGCCCGGCACGGTGCCAAAGCCCGCGTCGATATATTTGGCGATGGACTTGGCGCGCTTTTCGTCGAGCAGGCGCTGGAAGCCCTCGATCGGATTTTCGACGCGCGGCTCGACCATGCAGGTCTCGGCGAGCAGGCTGCTCGGCAGAACCAGCGAATAGAAGCGGTGCTTGCCCTGCGCGACGACCCTTGCGGCCTCGCTGATAGTCTTCTTGTCGGCGGCGGAGAAAGCGGCGGCGCTGTCGTCGGCGGCGTGGCTCGGCAGGGGGGCGGACTCGGTTATCTCGCATAGAGCGCGCTGCGAAAAAGTGGAATCCGGTTTTTCGCGTAAAGCGCGCTCTGAACTTTTGGAGTCGATCACGTTATCCGCATTTGGGCGATTCCGCCCAAATGCGGCGTGATCTAATGTGTCCCGATCCATCATTCTGATCCCTCGAAAGCGCGAACTTCACAGCGTTCGCGACAGCTGACTCGACGAATCGACCGGCACTCGCGCGAAAGGCTAAGCGGGAAAGGAGTCAAGAGCAAGATGGATGGGGAGGGAGGTGGGGTCGATTCAAATGCCGCGAAGCGCCCTTTATGGACACTCCTCGACCGGATCAACGAGCGAGGCGCTGCTTTACCGCAGGGCGGGGGTCGCTTTTCACTCGGGTGTTCGAGCACGTCTTGCGGATGATGGGGGAATTGAGACCGCCGTCCTTAGCGTCACCCGCGCAAAGCGCTCGCGCGTCATGAGTCCGAGCCAAATTATGAGGCGGCCGCGCCCTGACGGCGAGCGATTCGTCCATATCCACTGTAATAAGTCAGGTTACGACCAGTCACACAGCTGTGCGCTCATGGCGTGCAACCCCCAAGATTTGGCATTGTCAAAGCCCCATATTGGGAAGGATCTTGTATCCGAACCGGATGCCCATCCGGCTAATCCCGGTTTGCGCGGAAATGATGAGAACAGCGACCAAGAAAGCAACTGCAAAGCCCCGGAAAATACGATCGTATGGAGGCTTCCGCAGATATACGAATTTGGCGGCAGCGATCCATCTCCTTCAGACGAAGCGCATCACACTGTTGAACCCAGCCACCTGGGATGACAAAAATGACGCCTACTTTATGGCGGAATATAAGCGCATTTTAGGGGTCGAGACCGTTCTCGCACTTTGCTTTGCAGAGACCAACGAGACTTATCACCACTGGCGCGTCTTTTCGCACGGTTCGGACGGCGTTTGTATCGAATTTGACAAAGCACTGTTGCTGAAGAGCTTCGAGAAATCCTCCGGCATCAAACAAGGAGCGGTCGACTACAAGCTTGTTAAGTCACTGGCGCAGCGCAGCGCCATCGACGTTGAGCAATTGCCGTTTCTGAAACGAAAGCCCTATGCGCCTGAATGCGAATATCGCGTAATCTATATCGACAAGAGCAAACCTCTGGAGTTTAAGGATTTTCCCATTGACATTGCTTGGATTCGTCGGATCACACTCAGCCCCTGGATGTCGCAGGCGCTTGCGAAATCTGTTCAGAAAACAATGCTGAGCATCGAAGGTTGTTTAAACCTTAGGATCAGCCACTCGACTCTCATAAGCAACGACGAATGGAAATCAGTGACTGCGCGTGCCACGTCAAGCAAAGTTTGAATGAGGCTGGAAGCCGCACAGTTTGAGTTCGCCAAGCGCCGCAGCACTGCTGGACTGCTCCCCTGAAAAGGGTCGAAGGTGAAAATTAGCCAATTTGCGCGTTGCCGCAGCGTAGTCATGGGTCACAAGCCGAAATTCAAGCAGAACCACGACTCGAGGCGGCGCCTCCCTCCTCGCCGCCCCTTCAATCGCTCGTGCGCGACGACCAGGTGGCGTGGGTGACGCCGGCGAGCCGCTCGATCGCCGCGACAATGGCGTCGAGCTCGTCGCTCTTCGCGCTTGTCGCCGCGAGCGTCGCGACGATCTCGACATCGTCTTCGCGCTCGTTCTCTTCGATGTCCTGAATCGGATAGGCGGCGGCTTCGAGCTTTTCGATCATAAGGTCGCGAATGGCGTCGCGCCGCGCGTCGATGGTGGCGACGCGGACCTCATAGACCGCCTCCGTCGCGCTTTCGTCGATGGGCGCGCGCTCGATGAGATGCACCAGCGGCCGCAGGAAGGTGTTGCCGGCGAGCACGAAGCCCGCCATGAGCACGGCTTCGACCGGCCTGTCGGCGCCGGCGAAGGCGCCCATCACCGCCGAGCACCAGATCGTCGCCGCCGTATTGAGGCCGCGAATATTCATGCCTTCCTTGAGGATGACGCCGGCGCCCAGAAAGCCGACGCCCGACGCCACATAGGCGAGAACCTGCGTCGCGCCCTGATTGCCCATGAGCCGCATGCCGAGATCGACGAAGGCGGAGGCGCCGAGCGCGACGAGCGCCGTGGTGCGCAGCCCCGCTGTGCGCTGCCGGTATTGGCGCTCCGCGCCGATGAGCGCGCCCAGAACGATCGCCACGGCGAGCGAGACGAGCGTGTTGAGCATTTCCGCAGAGTCGAAATTCGCGATGGCGACCATGAGGCTCTCGTACTTGGGGCTTGTTCCGCGGCTTATAGGCGAGCGGACGGACCTTGTCGCCTCCGATGAAATTCTAAGCGCGCTCTTGCCGCGGCCATCCGCGCGATGACAGCATGCGAATGTGAGAATATGAACCGACATGCCGTCTCCGCGCGATGCGTTTCGCGATCGTCCGGCGTGGATGCCCGCGACAAGCGCGGGCATGACGGCGGGAAGCGAGCTGAAATTAACCCGAGTTCGAGGCGCTGGCGCTTTCTTGCGCCGCATTGACCTTGGCGCGGCGCTCCTGTATGAGAAGCGTGCTGCGTCGCAGCATGAGGCGTTCCAGCCGCGTAGATCGACGTCCCTGTCGACGAGCTGTCGAGCGCCCCCTTTTCCCCACGCCGACGGGCCCATTACGCGGGGCAAGTCTCCTTTTTCAGGCCCTGCGCCGGCGCGGCTCTCCGCCCGCCGGTCGTCGCGGCTCGAATCGACAACTGAAAGAAAAAACCAAGTGATGAAATTTTCCGATCTCGGCTTGAACGAGATCCTGCTGCGCGCGCTTGCGCATGAAGGCTACGAAACCCCGACGCCCATTCAGGCCCAGGCCATTCCCGCTCTCCTTGAAGGGCGCGACCTGCTTGGCGTCGCCCAGACGGGCACCGGCAAGACGGCCGCCTTCGCCTTGCCGATCTTGCAGCGGCTGCTCGCGGATCGCCGACGGGCGGCGCCCCATACGGCGCGCGCGCTCATTCTCGCGCCGACGCGCGAACTCGCCGCGCAGATCGCCGACAGTTTCCGCGCCTATGGCCAGTTCTTTCGTCCGAGCGTCGGCGTCATCGTCGGCGGCGTGTCGCATCGTCCGCAAAACGACATGCTTTCGCGCGGCCTCGACGTGCTGGTGGCGACGCCGGGACGCCTGCTCGATCATCTCGCCAGCGGCCGCTTGCGGCTCGCGGCGACTGAAACGCTCGTTCTCGACGAAGCCGACCATATGCTCGACCTCGGCTTCATTATCCCGATCCGCCAGATCGTCGCGAAATTGCCGAAGCAGCGGCAGACGCTGCTGTTCTCCGCCACCATGCCGCGCGAAATCGCGGCGCTTGCGGACGACATGCTGCGCGATCCAGCGAAAGTGTCGGTGACGCCAGCCGCGACCACCGCCGAGCGCGTGGCGCAACATGTCTATCTGGTCTCGGGCGGCGCCAAGCGCGATCTGCTCGTGGAGCTGCTGAACGACCGCGAGATTTCGCGCGCCATCGTCTTCACCCGCACCAAGCGCGGCGCGGACCGGGTCGCGCAACATCTGGAAAACGCCGGCGTCGGGGCCGACGCGATCCATGGCAACAAGAGCCAGAGCCAGCGGCTGCGCGCGCTCGAAGGCTTTCGCAAGGGCCATACGCGGGTGCTGGTCGCAACCGACATCGCCGCGCGCGGCATCGACGTCGACGGCGTCACCCATGTCGTCAATTTCGAACTGCCCGAAACGCCGGAAGCCTATGTGCATCGCATCGGCCGCACCGCGCGCGCCGGCGCGACGGGGCGGGCGATTTCGCTTTGCGACAATGGCGAGCGGCCGCTGCTGCGCGCCATCGAAAAGCTGACGCGCCAGACGCTGGAGTTCACCGACCGGCGCACTGAGGGCGCGCGCCACGACGACGCCGAGCCGCCGCGCCGGGC
>NZ_JAZHYN010000067.1:0-13143 GCF_036576025.1 Methylocystis borbori
GAGGAGGAGGGCGGCGAAGCCCGGCCAGCGCGCGCGCCGGCGCCCGCGGGGCGCCCCCTCGCCAATAGCGGGGCGAAGGGCGTGAATCGGGTCGAGCATCATGGGCAGACCATAATCCAAGGCCGCGCCGTTGGAAGCGGGTTCAGGCTCAATTCCGGCCATTTTTGGCGTTTTCCCGGGAAAAGCCCCGGTCGACGGGGCTGTGAGGCGCAGGCGGCTGGAATTTACCGCAGCGACCATGTAAGAGCTTTGCCGTCGCTTCGTCGGCGTCTCTCGGTCGGGAGAGGGCGCGGGCTGGCTAGAGCGAGATCGTTCTTGACGGAAACGCCCGCCGGCCTCCCGCGATGACGCGACCTTGAAATCCATATCGGGGCCGGACAGCGCCGGCTAGCTGACGATCGAAAGGAACTTCCGATGTCGACTCAATTCCCGCGTTTTTGCGCGATCGCTCTGGCGGGAGCGCTGCTGCTTATCGGCGGCGGCGCGTTCGCCCAGCAGCAGGCCCCTGCCGCCGGGGGGCAGCCGCAACAAGCGCAGCCACAAGCTCCGATCGCCGCCGATCTCGTCGCGGTGCAGCCCGACTGGACCAAGGTCTGCGGCGCCGATCAGGCGACGAAAAAGGAAATTTGCTACACGACCCGCGATTTCGGCGTCTCCGGCAAGGAGGGCGAGGCGCCCCAGCCGCTGCTCGCGCTCGCGATTTACGATCCCAAGGCCGACGATCAGAAGATCATCCGTCTGCTGCTGCCGCCGGGCTTGCTGCTGAAGCCGGGTTTCCGTTTCGCCGTCGATAAGGGGCCCTTCGACACCGGCGCGTTCGAAATCTGCTTCCCCAATGGCTGCTTTGCCGAGGCCAAGGTGAAAAAGGCCGTCATCGACGGCATGAAGAAGGCCGAGAAGCTGACCATCGTGGTCAAGAATCAGCAAAACAGCGAAGTGACCTTCTATTTGCCGCTCACCAATTTCGGCAAGGCCTTCGACGGCCCGGCGGTCGACCCCAAGGTGCTTGAGGAACAACAGAAGAAGCTGCAGGAAGAGCTGCAGAAGAAGGCCGAGGAAGAGCGCAAGAAGCTCGAGGCGCAAAAGGCCCCCGCCCCGGCCGCGCCGAAGAAATAAGGCGACCGTCTTAAAAAAATTCGCTCGACCCGCGCGGCTTGGCTGCGCGGGTTTTTCTTATTTGCGACGGCGCGAATTGCGACGTTTTGACGCGCAGGCTTTAGCCTGCTTAAATGTGAATCAAAGGCGGCCTTCCCTTCGCTCCAACAGCGGGGTCAAGCGCGATGATGATTGCGTTCGTCATGACTCTCGTCGTGGCCGGCTCGCTTTTGTTTCATTTTCTCAGTCCCTGGCGGGCGACGCCGATCGCGTCGAACTGGGGATTCATCGACGACACGATGGCCCTTACCTTCTGGATCACGGGGGCGGGATTCGTCGCGGTCGTGCTGTTCATGGCTTATTGCCTCTATCGCTTCCGCCACCAGCCAGGGCGGCGCGCCGCCTATGAGCCGGAGAACAGGAAGCTCGAAGCTTGGCTCGCGGGCGTCACGACGATCGCCGTGGTCGCTCTCCTCGCGCCGGGCCTTCTCGTTTGGAACCAGTTCATCACCGTCCCGAAGGACGCCTTGGAGATCGAGGCGGTCGGCGTGCAATGGAACTGGAGCTTCCGTTTGCCGGGCGCGGACAATCAATTCGGATCGAGCGACATCCGCTACATCGATTCGACCAATTCGCTGGGCCTCAGTCCGGTCGATTCCAGAGGGCAGGACGATCTTCTCGTCACGAATGGCGAATTACATCTGCCGTTTGGAAAGCCGATCAAGGTTCTGCTGCGCTCGATCGACGTGCTGCACGACTTCTATGTCCCGGAAATCCGTGCGAAAATGGACCTCGTTCCGGGCATTGTCACCTATTTCTGGTTCACGCCGACCAAGCTCGGCGAATATGAAATTCTCTGCGCCGCCTATTGCGGGACTGGACATCCGCAGATGCGCGGCAAGTTGATTGTGGAGTCGGAAGGCGACTTCGCGACTTGGCGCGCGGCGCAGCAGACATTCGAACAGTCGCGCAAGAGCGACGCAGGCGCGGGCGCGCGGGCGTCCGCGCAATGAGATGTCGATGAAGCGCCTTGCGTCGCGACGGCTTTCATCGCCGTGATCGGGCGCCGCGCGAAGGGAGGATGGTTGGATGACCGACGCCAGCGTGCCTGAGAACGTCGCGCCGCCGCCCGCGGAGGTCGAGGACGTCGAGCTTTATCACGCCCATAGCTGGCTCACGAAATATGTCTTCTGCCAGGACGCCAAGGTCATCGCCATTCAATATGCCGGCACGGCCATCTCGGTCGGCATTCTCGCGCTCGTCCTCTCCTGGGTGATCCGCCTGCAACTCGCCTTTCCAGGCGCCATCCCTTTCATCGACGCCAATGTCTATTACCAGTCCATGACCATGCACGGCATGATCATGGTCGTTTACATGCTCACCGCCATCTTCCTTGGCGGCTTCGGCAATTATCTCATTCCGCTGATGATCGGCGCGCGGGACATGGTGTTCCCTTACGTCAACATGCTCAGTTACTGGGTCTATCTCCTCGCGACCCTCGTGCTTGTCGCGAGCTATTTCTTTCCAGGAGGGCCGACGGGCGCGGGCTGGACGCTCTATCCGCCGCAGTCGATCCTGACCGGCACGCCGGGGTTCGAATGGGGCATCGTGATGATGCTCGTTTCGCTCATCCTGTTCATCGTCGGCTTCACCATGGGCGGATTAAACTATGTCGTGACCGTGCTGCAGGGGCGCACCCGCGGCATGACGCTCATGCGCATGCCGCTCACCGTCTGGGGGATTTTCGCCGCCGCGGTGATGGCGCTCCTCGCTTTCCCCGGCCTCTTCGTCGCCTGCGTCATGCTGCTGCTCGACCGCACGCTCGGCACCAGCTTCTTCATGCCGTCGATCGTCGAATTCGGCGAACGTAAGGATTATGTCGGCGGCAGCCCGATCCTGTTCCAGCATCTCTTCTGGTTCTTCGGCCATCCCGAAGTCTATATCGTCGCGCTGCCGGCATTCGGCATCGTGTCCGATCTCATCAGCGTTCATGCGCGCAAGAACATCTTCGGCTACAAGATGATGGTCTGGGCGATCGTCGCCATCGGCGTGCTCAGCATGGTGGTCTGGGGCCACCATATGTATGTGAGCGGCATGGACCCGTGGTTCGGCTTCTTTTTCGCGGTGACGACGCTCGCCATCGCCGTGCCCACTGCGCTCAAGGTCTATAATTGGGTCCTCACGCTCTGGCACGCCGACATTCATTTCACGACGCCGATGCTCTTCGCGCTCGGCTTTCTCGTCACCTTCGTCAATGGCGGCATCACCGGCCTTTATCTCGGCAATGTCATCGTCGACGTGCCGCTATCGGCGACGCTGTTCGTCGTCGCGCATTTCCACATGGTCATGGGCATTGCGCCGGTGCTCGTCATCTTCGGCGCGATCTATCACTGGTATCCGAAGATCACGGGCCGGATGATGGACGAGCGGCTCGGCAAGATTCACTTCTGGATCACATTCCTCGGCGCCTACGCCATATTCTTTCCGATGCATTATCTCGGCGTGATGGGCGTGCCGCGCCGTTTCTACGAATTGGGCGAGACGGCTTTCGTGCCGAACTCCGCCACGGCGCTCAATATTTTCATCACCGTGACGGCGCTCGTCGTCGGCTTCGCCCAGACGATCTTCTTCTACAATCTGTTCAAAAGCCTCAAATATGGCGCGCCATCCGGCCCCAATCCCTGGCGCGCCGCCTCGCTCGAATGGCAGACGCCGGAGACGCCGCCCGGACACGGCAATTGGGGCAAGCATTTGCCGGTCGTCTATCGCTGGGCCTACGCCTATAGCGTTCCCGGCGCGCCGGAGGATTATCTGCCGCAAAACGCGCCGCCGCTGAAGGGAGAACATTCGCCATGAGCGTAATGGGCCTCTTCTTCGTCTTCATCGCCTCCATCGCTCTCATCTGGCTCGTTCGGCAGGGCGTGACGCAATCGCCCTGGCTCGAGGAGGGGGAGGTCGCCCAATATCGGGGGGCCAGGGGCGTCGCGCCGCCGCCGGCCGCCAAGGTCGGCCTCGCGGTATTTCTGGCCGTCGCCGGCTGCCTCTTCTCTTTGCTGATGGCGGCCTTTTTCATGCGCTCCGACGCGCCCGACTGGCGGATGCCGCCGCCGCCCGCCATTTTGTGGCTCAACACAGCGCTGCTTGCGGCGAGCAGCCTCGCCTTGCAGATGGCGCTGAACGGCGCGCGGCGCGCCGATATGGCGCGCGTGCGGTCGGGGCTGACGATCGCGGCGGTCGCGGCGGGTCTCTTTCTGATCGGCCAGCTTTGGGCCTGGCGCGAATTGCTCGCGGAAGGCTTCTTCGCTGCAAGCAACGTCGCCAACGCCTTCTTCTTTCTGCTGACCGGCGCGCATGCGCTGCACCTCATCGGCGGCCTCGTCGCGCTCGCGCGCACGATCGACAAGGTCCGCATCGCGCCGCGCCTCACCGAGGCGCTGACGACGAGCGTCGAGCTTTGCGCCATTTACTGGCACTTCCTGCTGTTCGTCTGGCTGCTGCTGTTCGCCGCGCTGATCGGCTGGGCCGATGGCCTCGGCGCCATCTGCCGCCGCGCGCTTTCTTGAAGACGGGATCCTATCCATGACGGCGGAGCCGACCACCTCGGATCAAACCCAGACCAGCAAGCTGCTCGGGATGTTCTCAGACTGGTCCTCGGATCAGCGCTCGTTCAAAAGCGCGTCCTGGGGCAAGGCGATGATGTGGATCTTCCTCGTCAGCGACACATTCGTCTTCAGCTGCTTTCTGATTTCCTACATGACGGTGCGCATGTCCACGACGGTGGAATGGCCGCATCCGAGCGAAATTTTCGCGCTCGACATCGGCGGGAAGAAAATCCCGCTTATCCTTATCGCCATCATGACTTTCGACCTCATCACGAGTTCGGGCACAATGGCGATGGCGGTCAATTTCGCCTATGCGCGCGAGCGCAGGAAGGCCGCGCTGCTGATGCTGGCGACGGCCTTCTTCGGCGCGGCTTTCGTCGGCATGCAGGCCTTCGAATGGAGCAAGCTCATTCACGAAGGCGTGCGGCCCTGGGGCAATCCCTTCGGGGCGGCGCAATTTGGCTCGAGCTTTTTCATGATCACCGGCTTCCACGGCTTCCATGTGTCGGTCGGCGTGATTTTCCTCCTCCTCATCGCCCGCGCGGTATGGCGCGGCGATTACGACACCGCCAAGCGCGGGTTCTTTACGGCCCGCAAGGGACGCTACGAGATCGTCGAAATCATGGGCCTGTATTGGCATTTCGTCGATCTCGTCTGGGTCTTCATCTTCGCTTTCTTCTATCTGTGGTGACATCCCGGGCAGGGAGAAATCTATGACGGCGACGACTGACAATACGACGCACGGCCCCGCGCATATTGCGGCGGCGGCGCGACCCGCGGCGCAGGCGCATGGCCAGCAGCATCCGATCAAGCTCTATCTTCTCGTCTGGGCGCTGCTCTTCGTGCTCAGCGCCTGCTCCTATCTCGTCGATTATTTCGATTTTCAGGGCTTGCTGCGCTGGTTTCTGATCGTCGTGTTCATGCTGTTGAAGGCGGGGCTCATCGTCGCGGTCTTCATGCATATGGCGTGGGAGCGTCTCGCGCTCGTCGTCGCCATTCTGCTGCCGCCCCTCGCCGTCCTCGTTCTCATGGCGATGATGGCGTGGGAAGGCGACTACACGAACTATCTGCGCCATTTCTTCTTCATGGCGCATTCATAGGGCGCGCCATGAAAAGAGAAGACCGGCGGAGCGGCGATAAGGCGATCCTGATCGTGCTTTCGGCGCTGGCGCTTGTCTTGCTTATTTTTCTGGGCGCCTGGACCGTCGTCGCGCATCTTTCATAATGCGCCGAAGAGCCGCGGCTATTCTTCCAGCGCGCCTTCCTCATTGACGACATGCGCGAGACCAGCTGTCGCGACGAGCCCCGCGACGCTGACGAAGGTCATAAGGGCGATGACGCCGGTGAGCCCCCAGGCGGCTTGAAGCTGGGGCGCGACGAAGGCGCCGAAGGTTGCGCCGGCCTTGGCGCAGGCCGCGGCGAAGCCGCTGGCGGAAGCGCGGATCGCCGTCGGAAAGAGAGTGGGCGCCAGGGTGAATGTCGTGGCGTTCGGTCCGATATTCATCGCGAAATTGAACAGCATGAAGCCGCCGATGACGAAGGCGATATGCGCGTGCGCGCCGCCGCCCGCCATGGCGGCGAACAGCAACAACAGCATCCCGAGCGCCATGCCGCCGAAGCCCGCGACCTGCATCGGGATGCGGCCAAAGCGCGGCACGGCCCAAAGGCTGGCGACAAAGCCGATGACGAGAAACATGTCGACGGCGGCGCTGCCTTCGGCGTCGGCAAAGTCCTCGGCGATCACGCCTGTATCGGCCTCGCCGAAACGCAAGGCGCCGAGAATCGCCGGCGTGAAGAGCCCGACGCCGTAAGTCGCGACATCCATCAGCGTCCAGGGCAGGGAGGCGAGAAGCGTGCGGGGGCGATAGGCGGCGCTGAACAATGTCGCGAAGCCGGCGACGTTCGCGCCTTCCTGCGACGGGCTTGGCGGCGCGATCGCGCGCGTCTCGAAACTTTGCGCGTTCTCGCCGAATTCTTTCGAAAGCGTCTTGAGCAGCGCTTCCGCCTCGTCGATCCTTCCCTTCGTCACGAGCCAGCGCACGCTTTCGGGCGCCCAGACGCGCGCGACGAGAAAGAGGGCGGCGAGCGCGCCGCCCGCGCCCAGCAACAGACGCCAGTCTTCGGTCGACGGCCGCAGCTTCAATATGGCGAGGCCGGCGAAGGCCGCCGCCGCCATGCCCACGGACTGCAGGGCGATGGTCGCCACCGTCATCCGGTTGCGGGCCTTGCGCGGCATCAGTTCCGACACATAGGCGCCGCTCGTCGGAAAATCGATTCCGACGCCGACGCCGAGCAGGAATTGCGAGAGGAGGACAAAGCGGTAATCGGGCGCCGCCGCGCCGATAAAGCTCGCAAGCGCGATGAGCCCCATATCGGCGATGAAGACCCGCTTTCGTCCGAATCTGTCGGCGCCGACGCCGCCGAAGGCCGCGCCGACCACCGCGCCGAGCACCAACGCCGAGCCGATAAGGCCGACGAAGAGCGGCGTGATCGAAAATTCGCGTTTGAGCAGCGGCAGGGCGACGCCGAGCGCGGTGACCGAGAAGCCGTCGAGAAATGCGCCGCCGCTGGCGGCGAGCCAATAGGCGTAATGCCGCCAGCCCATTGGCGCATCGTCGAGCGCCGCGAAGAGGAGAGCTTTATGTGAAGGCGCGGCGGTCACCGCGCCTTTTCCCCGGCCTCTTTGGCCTGATGATAGAGTTTGCGGATTTCCTCGATGTCGACGGTCGGTTTCGGCGTCTCGAGCTTCAGGCCTTCCAGCGTGTCCGCGATGATCGTCGAGGCCGCGAGATTGCGAAACCATTTATGGTTGGAGGGAAGTATGTACCAAGGCGCATATTCCGTGGAGCAGCGCGAGAGCGCCGCCTCGAACGCCTTGATGTAATCGTCCCATTTGTCGCGCTCGGTATAGTCGCTCGCGCTGATCTTCCATTGATGCGCGGGATCGTCGAGGCGCTCCTTGAAGCGCTGGAGTTGCTCTTCCTTCGATATATAGAGAAAGAACTTGATGATCGTCGTGTTGTTCTCGACGGCGAGCAGCCTCTCCCATTCGTTGATGAAATCGTAGCGCGCCTTCCAGACGTCCTTTGGCGCGAGCTTGTGCACGCGCACGACCAGCACGTCTTCGTAATGCGAGCGATTGAAGATCGAGATAAAGCCGCGCTGCGGCGCATGCGGATGGACGCGCCAGAGGAAATCATGTTCCTGCTCTTCGGGCGTCGGCTGTTTGAAGCCCGTCACCTGGACGCCTTGCGGGTCCATCGCGCTGATGACGTGCCAGCATGTGCCGTCCTTGCCGGCGCCGTCGATCCCCTGGAGGACGATGAGCAGGGAATGTCTTCTGTCGGCGTAGAATGTTCTCTGCAATTCGGTGATGCGGGCGAGGTTCCGCTGTAATTCGTCTTTCGCTTCGACGTCATTTGCGAAATCGCCGTGGAAGCCCGGATCGATCTTTTCGAGATCGACCGACGCGCCGGGCTCGACCCGGAATCTTTTGATGAAATTCATCGCCTGCCCTCCGACGCCGCGTTCGTTCAAGCGGCGAGGCCGACATGGCCTTCCGCCAACTCCGCCCCTCGCCTCTTAACCCATCGCCAGTAAAGAACTTTCATAATGTCGAGGACGATGAGCCAGACGAGGCAGTAAAGCCATACGCCGACGATCGCCGCGCCGGAAAGCGCTACGACTCCGACGCCATAGAGGCAGAGCAGAACCGCAACGACTTGCGTCGCGGCGATCGCCCAGAACAGCCTGCCGCTAGGATAGGGCGGCGCGATGAGCGCATGTTTCGTTCGCACGCAAAAGAGCAGCAAATGGCCGCCGACGGCAAGCTGCAGGAAGAGCAGCGTCTGCAACTGGCCGGGATCGAGCGGAATCATCTGCTGCAATTGATCGTCGACGGCCCAGCGCATCCCGATCAGGAGAAGGCCGAAAGTCTCGGCGACCGAGAGCAGGCCCATGAGCGACGCGAAGATCAAAATGCGATGCATGTCCCATCGAACCGGCGCCGGCGCGACCGGAACATTGTCATAGGCGATCGTCATGATCGGAATGTCGTCGAGCAAAGCCAGCGCGACGATCATGATCGCCGTCAGCGGCTGGAACTCGAACAGCACGATCGAAGCGACGACGATGATCATAATGTCGAGCGTCATCGCGATACGGTAATGGATATAGCTCTCGATGCGCTCGAAAATCTGGCGCGAGACGCGAATGGCGTTGATGATGGTGGAAAGGCCGGGCGCGGTGAGAATGAGCGCGGCGGCGCTGCGCGCCGCGTCCGTCGCGCCGCTGACGGCGATGCCGCAATCCGCCTGCTTCAGCGCGGGCGCGTCATTGACGCCGTCGCCGGTCATCGCGACGATATGGCCCACGGATTGGAGCGCCTTGACGATCTCATATTTATGCTGGGGAAAGACGCGGCCGAAGCCGTCCGCGCGCTCCACCGCCTCGACGACGCTGCGCGGCGGCGCGTTCACATCGGCTCCGTCCTTGAAAATATCGCTCGCGACGAGGAGATGATCGCCCATGCCGAGTTGCGCGGCGATCTGATCGCCGATGGCGACGTCGTCGCCCGTCACCATCTTGACGTTCAGGCCGAGGGCGTTCGCCTGAGCGATCGTCGCCTTGGCGTCGGGACGCGGCGGATCCATCAGTGAGATCAGACCGACGAGCGCCCAGTTCGCGCCGTCTTCCGACATGGCGACGCCAAGCGCGCGTTCGCCCTTGGCGGCGCGCGCCGCGACGTCGTCCTGATAGCGTTTAAGCGTTTCGGCGTCGGGCTTGGCGAGGGCGGAGATCGCCTGCGGCGCGCCCTTTGCGTAGTGGCGCGTGCGGCCGGCGCTGTCGACGACGGTCGAGATCGTTCGCTTGCTCACCGGATCGAAGGGCGTAAAAGCGGTCTCCTTATAGCCGTCGAGCGCTTTGGGCGCCGTCAGCGCCCCCATCACCGCGAGATCGATGGCGTCCTCGCTGCTTTTCTGCGTCGCGAGCGCGGCGAAGAGCAATACGTCCTCGCCTTTGAAGGCGCCGAAGGGAATCGCATCCTGAACCGTGAGCCGGTTCATGGTGAGCGTGCCGGTCTTGTCGCTGCACAGGACATCGACGCCGGCAAGCTCCTCGATCGCATTGAGCCGCGAGACGATCGCTTTTTGCAGCGACAGCGTATAGGCCCCGATCGCCATGGTGACGGACATGACGGCCGGCAAGGCCACCGGAATGGAGGCGATCAGCAAGACGAGAACATATTGCGTGATCGCGCCAATGCGGCTCCAGCTCCAGTCATGCGGCGCGATGACTTCGCGATAAAGCTGCGCGCCGACGAGGATCAGCGCCAGCAGAAAGGCGAGCAGCAGCAGGAAATCGCCGACCTGCGTCACCGCCCGCTGCGAATGCGAGACGGCGCCCGCGGCGCCGACGAGTTTCGCGGTGCGGCCGAAGAAGGTGCGCCCGCCCGTCGCCGTCACGACGCCGGTCATCGCGCCCTGCTTGGCGATGGCGCCCGCATAGGCGTCATCGCCGATCTTCTTCGAGACGGGCAGCGACTCGCCGGTGAGCGCCGCCTGGTCGCAGCTTAGATAATCGCCGTCGACGAGCAGAAGATCGGCGGGAATGATCTGTCCGGCGGCGACGCTGACAATATCGCCGGGAACGAGTTCGGCGGCGGCGATCGAGGTCCATGCGCCGTCGCGCAAGACGCGGGCGCGCGGCGCGAGATTTTTCTTCAGCGCCGCGAGCGCGTTGGCGGCCTTATTGTCCTGCCAAAAGCCGACGACGGCGTTGTAGAGGAGCAGCCCCGCGACGACGCCGAAATCGGGCCAGTCGCGGCGCAGCGCCGAGATGACCGCCGCCGCCTCGATGAGAAAGGGAAGGGGCCCCCAGAAATAATTGAGCAGCCGACGCCATTTGCTTTCGGTCTTGTCTTCGAGGGCGTTCGGGCCGTATTGGGCGCGCCGGCGCGCCGCCTCGGCGGCGGAAAGGCCGTTTCGCGTCGCCTGCAACGCCTCCAGTCGCTGCGCGATTTTTGTCTGGGCGTCTTGAGAATTCGATGGCGAAGATTCGCGCGCCGGCGCTTGGGCGCCCCTGTCCGTCATGCTCTTCTCCCCCTAGAGCAAGTTCCGAAAAAGTTGACAGACTTTTTCGACAAGAACTTGCTCAACTTTATCGATTTAGCGCGATTTCTGATCGATCGGACGATCCCGTCCGATCGGAAAGCGCGCTAGGGTAAATGGATCGCTCAAAAATTGCGGTTGCGATGTTACGGCCAGACGGCGTTTCAGCCAAGAGAGGCGCGCGCCTCGCAGGCGGCATGCTTAAAATCGGCTCTCGCGAGTTCTATTCATCCGCGGCGCAGCCTGCGTCGCCCTCATCGCCTGCGCCGATAATATTCTCCTTGACGATCCTGTCGGCGCGCGACTTCGCCTCCGCGAGGTCCTTGTCATAGACTTCCGTCACATATTCATTCGTCGTCGTCTTGACGATCGATTGATTGGGCGACTGGAGCGGGCCGGCGACATTGATCGAGGCGACCGTCGAGAGGCCCGGCCGCAAAGGCTGCTTTTCGAGTTCGTCGGCGCGAAGCGCGATGCGCACCGGAATGCGCTGGACGATGCGGATGAAATTGCCCGTGGCGTTGTCGGGCGGAAGCGTCGCGAAGACGGCGCCGGAGCCCGGAACGAGTCCCTCGACCACGCCGTGATAAATCTGCTCGGCGCCGTAGAGATCGACCTTGACGATCGCATCCTGGCCCGGCCGAACGCGCGCCATTCTGTTTTCCCAAAGATTGGCTTCGACCCAGAGGTGATCGAGCGGCACGATGTTGAGAATCTGATCGCCGGGCTTAATGCGCTGGCCGACTTGCGCCCGGCGCTTGGCGACATAGCCCGTCGCCGGCGCGCGAATGTTCTGGCGCAAGACTTCGACATAGGCGTCGTTGAATTTCGCTTTCGCCGCCTCGATGTCGGGATGGTTCGCGCGCGTCACGCCGCCGACGCGCGACTCGACGGCCTGATATTCGGCGCGCGCCTCGCGCACATCCGCTTCCTGGGCGGCAAGCTGGTCCTCGGTGTTTTGCAGAAGCTGGCGCGAGGCGGCGCCGCTTTGCGTCGCCTGCCTGTATCTTGCGAGATCGTGCCGCGTTCGGTCTCTTAAGGCCGATCGCGCAACGACCTTCTGGCAGATTTGCGCCCGCGAGGCGAAAAGCGCGCCGACGTTTCGCACGGCGCGGGCGAGTTCGGCCTCGGTTTGCCCGAGCGCCGCGCGCGCGCGCTGCCCGTCGAGGCGAATGAGCGTCTCGCCTTTCTTCACCAATTGCGTCTCTTCGGCGAGCACGGCGGCGACGACGCCGGTGGCGTCGGCGTAAACGGGAATGATGTTGCCGGTGACGAAGGCGTTGTCCGTCGTCACCCAATTGCGGTCGCGAAAGAACCAGACGACAAGGGCGACGAGCGCGCCGATCGCCGCCGCCCCGACGACGAGCTTCAGCAGAAACTCCCTGCGGGCGCGAATGTTCTTGCGAGAGAGCTGCATGGGCGGAATCACATCACTCGCTAACCGCCGCCGAGCGAGCGGATCGTTTCCACCGCCGGGGTGATCGGGTCGGCTTCAGGCTCGGGCTTGGGTTCGGCCGGATGCGGGCCGTCGGCATAGCCGCCGCCGAGCGCCTGGTAAAGATCCACCGCCGCGATGAGTCTCTCGCCTTCGAGCGCGCGCTGCGCGAAGGCCGATTCGAGCAGGTCGGCTTCATTGGCGACGATTTCGCGCCGATCCTTCATGCCGTCGCGCAGACGCGCGCGCGCGAGGTCGAGCTTTACCCGCGCGGCGCCCAGAAGCCGGCCCTGGGCCTCATGTTCGGCGCGGGCGCGTTTGAGATTGGCGATCGAATCGGCGACCTGCTGCGCCGCCTGCAGCAGCGTGTCATTATAGGCGTCGACCGCTTGATCGTAGTCTGCGCGCTGCGCTTCGAGATTTCCCGAAAGGCGCCCGCCCTGGAAAATGGGCAGGCGAATGCCCGGAGAGACCGCGTAGCCGATCGCGGAAGGCGCAAAGAGATAGCCTGCGAGCTTGCTGATCTTGGTCGAGGTGACCGATCCTTCGAACCCTCCCATGATCGCGAGGTCGACAGAGGGAAGAAACATCGTCTTCGCGACATGGATTCGCTGCGCCGCCGCTTCCGCCCGCCGCAGCGCGGCGGCGAGATCGGGGCGGTGGATGAGCAGTTCGATCGGCAGGCTTTTCGGCAGCGCCGGCTGCGCGGGCGAAGGCGCCTTGCCGCCGGCGTAGAGATCGCGCGCCGCGTCGGGGCCTTCCCCCATGAGCCGCGCCAGCGCGTCCTGTTGCAATGTGAGCAGCGCCCGCGCGACCGCCTCGCGCCGGACGGCGGCTTCGAGATCGGCGCGCGCGACCTCTACGGCGTCCAAGGCGTCGAGCCCGGTGCGGTAGCGCGTTT
>NZ_JAZHYN010000068.1:0-12187 GCF_036576025.1 Methylocystis borbori
CGGGGCGCGCCGGCGCCGGCGTCCGTGGCATCGGCATTCTGGCCGTCGGCCTGCTGAAAATCGACCGAATTGCGCGAATCTTTGCCGCCGGCGGCGTCGAGAGCGGCGATGGCCGCGGCGTTCTTACGCGTCGTTTTCTCGATGAGCGCCGCAAGCGAAGCGGGGCGTCTTGGCGGCAGCGGCGCCCGAACGGTCGTCGCCGAGAGCGTTTCCTGTTCTTGCGGCTCGGCGCCGGGCGCCGACAGCGCCGTCTCGCCGCGCGGCAGATCGGCTTCGGCGCGCGCGAGAGTCGCCTGCCCCTGGCTCGCGTCCGTTTCGACTGGCGCGCCGCCTTCCTCTTCCTCGCCGCCGACCTTCCCGCCGCGTCCGCGCCGGGGGGCGAGCGAGGCCCATTGCTTGCGCGTGCTCGGCGCCGGCGCGGCGACCTCCGAATCGTCCTCTTCGCCGCCGCCGCCGCCAAACAGCATGGCGAAGAAGCCGCCGAAGGTGCGGCGCGGCGCGACGACATAGGCGCCGTTTCCGCGCGCCTCGATTTCGGCGCGCGCTTCTTCATAACGCGCGAGCGGTTGGCCGTTCGTCGGCAAATGCACGGTCTTGCCGTCGGGGAAAAGCCGCACGAGCTGGTCGTAGCTCATCCGCGGCCAGGAGCGCACATTGCCGACGTCGAGATGGACGAAGGGCGTGCCGGCCGTCGGATAATAGCCGACGCCGCCGCGCTGCATGCGCATGCCGATCTCGCGAATATTGGACATGGTCATGCCGGGCATGGTGGTGTCCATCGCCTTGCCGAGCATGTGCTGGGAAAATTTCGCGACGGCGCGCGAGCGCGCGCGCAGCATGGCGTTGGTTTCGGGAGAACGATAGGCCGAGACGACATGGACGACTTGGTCGCCGGCGCCGGCGCTGCGATAGGCCTCCCATATGACGTCGAACAGGCGCGGGTCCATATTGGTGGGCTCGTCCCGTCGCCAGTCACGCAGGAACCAGTTCAGCTGATGCAGGACATTGCTGTCATATTGCCCGTTGACGAGATAGGTCGCCGAAATCGATTCATGCGTGTGGGCATGGTAGAGATGGATGGTGCGGGTGTCGCCGTTGGCGACCGCCGTCTCCGTCATTTTCGGCGCGACCGTCGCGAGACAGAGCGTGAGAAGGCCGATAGCCTTCGAAAGCGGGGCGGGGAGTTTCGAGGCGCTTTTGCGAGGCGTCTTCAATAGGTCGCTTCCCGTCTCGCTTGAGGCCTGCGTCGGTGGCCGACGGCGGCTCAAGAATTTGTTTTGCCCTAGCCCGATGTCGTATCGGGGCGGCCCGCGCCTGACGGCGCGCAAGCCTTGGCGGAAATCATCGGTCGCAGTTGCGCGCGAAAGCCGCGCCTTGTCCCGCCGGGGCGAGCGCCCCTAGTTCCCCACCTTTCGCGACGCTAGGGAAACATCATGGCGAAATCTTGCTCGAGCTTCGCCACACAGGTTAATTGGTCGCCACCGTCCGCGAGAATTGCCGGTTAAGGATCGGCTGCGCCCCGGCGATGAGCCGCAAATAGGGAGCCGTGGCGGCCGCGGCGTCGCGCGACGCGAAGGCCTCGGAGGGCGGCCGTCGGGGCGGCAGCGGCGCCTCCGCGAGGTCGTCCTGCCCGCGCGGCGAATCGGAAATGTTCTGGCGATCGGCGACCGCGACGCGAATCGGCCCGGCCGTCTGGCCATCGGCTCCGCCAAGCGCGCCGGCGACGGCCGTCTGGACCTTTTGGGCGATGTCGCCCCAGGCGCTCGCGCCGCCGGACGGCTGCGCCATGGCGACGGCGGAAGACGGCGCGTTCCGCTGCTTGCGGCTCGCGATCATGACGGAATTGTCGCCGTTGCAATTGCGCATGCCGAGCGCGATGAGCTCCGTGCCCGTCAGCACGCGATATTCGCGCGTCAGCTGGCCGAGTCGCGCCTGCACCGCGGCGGGATAGGAGGCGAAGAGTTTGGCCGAAACGCCATAGTCCGTCTCGCGGTTGATGGCGTTATAGGCCTGATGGAACTTCACCTTCGCGTCGGGATAGACGCAAACGTTGGGCAGGCTCAGCGCCAGCGTGCAGGCCGAACGGCATTCATGCAGGCGGACTTCGCGATTCTCGCGGCGATATTGTTCGGTTCGCGCCTCATAATCGCTGACGAGGCCGCCGACGTCCTTCTGGACGATAATCGGGGCCGGCATGGGGGGCGGCGATAGATATCCCAAATCGCACCTCTACGCTTATACGAGCTTACGCTTCGGCGAATATTCACCATAACGCCGTGAACATTGCCTTAAGGAGCAAAATCAGCCCCTTATGCCGACACGAAGCCCCGGCGCAGGCCTTTCTTGCAAAACATTGCGGCGAAAATGGAATAGGGCCGCCGGACGCCCGCCGGTCTTCAGGGACATCTCGCCCGTCGGCTCGACGATGGCCGAGGTTTCGACGAGCCGCCGGAAGTTCTGCTTGTGGAGATGCCGGCCGGCGATGGCCTCCACCGTCCGCTGCAATTCCGTCAGCGTAAACGCCTCCGGCATGAGTTCGAAAATCACCGGGCGATATTTCATCTTCGCGCGCAGCCGTCCCATGGCTGTGGCGAGAATGCGGCGATGATCGTGACGCATCGGCTGGCCGAGCGCTGCGAGCGGCGCGCGTTTTGCCGCCGCCTCGCGCCCGTCGCGCAACGCCTCTTCCAAAAGCCCCGCCTCGTAGAGAAGTTCGTAGCGTTCGAGGACATTCTCTTCGTTGAAGGCGCGCACGCCGCCGCCAAAGAGTAGATGGACCCGCACCTTGCGCGAAAGCCCTGAAGAGGAGACGGCGTCCGGCGCCTCCGAGACCCAGGCGGCGAGGCCGGGGGCGATGGTCTCCTCGATGATCGCGGGCGCCCCTTTGCGCCAATCTTCCCAGGGAAAGAAATCGTGCCAGCTTCGCCAGGCGCCCGGGCGGCGCCCCGGCTCCTCGCCGATGCGGGTGAGCGCCAGATAGCCGACCGAGACGACATGCGGGTCTCGGTCGCCGGCTCTGGCGTGCCGGCCGCGGTCGCCGAAAGTATAAAGCTGCTCGACATAGCCGAGCGGCGCGCCGGTTTGCTCGGCGACCCATTCGCGCAAGCCGATTTCGAAAGTGCGATGGCGGATCGGATCGAAGGGGCCGGAGGGAAGGGCGGCGATCGCGCCCGGTCCGTCCGCTCGCGTCGTGAGGATCAAGGGCTCGTCGTCGCGCACGGCGACGATCGCCGCCGTAAGGCCGATCTCGACCGGCGGGGAAAGCGCCTCCGGCTTGTCGCCGCTTCTGCGCCTCAGCCGAATTCGAGCGCGAAAGGCGCTCCCTCGTAGCAATCGGCGCCGCGTCCGATGGCGGCGATCGCATGGGACATGCGCCCCTCGCGCCCGAGCCTTTGATCGGCGAGCGCCACCAGCCGGCGATTGGGCGTCGCCGTCGGCGAGGCGCGGCGCAGCTCTTGCGCCAGCTCCAGTTCATCGCGATGCGGCGCGAGCGCACAGGCGGCGACATAGGCCGCCGCCGGCGAGCGGCTCACCCCCGCGTAGCAATGGATGACGAGCGGCGCGGAGCGGTCCCAGTCCTCGAAAAAGGCGAGCATCCGGTCGATATGCTCATGGCCGGCGAGAACATGGCCCTCGCGCGGCGCCTCAATGTCCGAGACGGCGACGCGCAAATGGCGCTCGCGGGCGATCTCGCAGGGGCGCACGAGCGAGGCGCCGGCGGTGAGAATGGTGACGAGCGACCGGGCGCCGCTGCCGCGCACCGTGTCCACGACCTTGGTCAGGGAACAGACGTATAGGCGCCCGCTCGACATCCCACTCCCTCGACGTTTTTTCGTTAACCTTCGTCGATAGCCCGGAACCGGGCGAGAAAGCGCGCCTGGATTTCCTCGACGGGAGCCGGCGCGAGTTCATCCTTGAAGGCTTGCGGCGAGACCGCCGGACGGCCGAAGATGCGCTCGGCTTCGCCGCGTGTAAAGCCCGCGAGCTTCACCGCCTCGAAAAAAGCGGCGGCGCGGTCGGCCTGCTTGCCGAGCCGCTGGAGCGCCGGCGAGGGCGCGGCGGGAAGCGAGAAGCGCAGCAGGATCGCGCCGAGGATGCGGGCTTCGACGCTCTTATAGGCGTCGCCGATGACCGCCTTGAAGGGCGAGATCATGTCGCCGATCACATATTCCGGCGCGTCATGCAGCAGCATGAAGAGCCGCTCGGGACGCCCGATCTCGGGATCGAGCGCGCGGGCGACGCTCTCGACGAGCAGGCTGTGCTGCGCGACAGAAAAAATATGCGCGCCGGCCGTCTGGCCGTTCCAGCGGGCGACGCGGGCGAGGCCATGGGCGATGTCCTCGATCTCGACATCGAGCGGGGAGGGATCGAGCAGGTCGAGCCGGCGGCCCGACAGCATCCGCTGCCAGGCGCGGGGGGCGGCGTTCGCGGGCGTGGACGCTCGTTTCGTCGAAGGGCGTTCGCGCATCGATTCAACCGCCTTCGCCGCCACCGCAGCGATGGCAGCCGACGAGATGGTCGTCCACCATGCCCGTCGCCTGCATGAAGGCGTAAACAATGGTCGGGCCGCAGAATTTGAAGCCGCGCGCCTTGAGGTCTTTCGAGATTTTCTCGGAGAGCGGGGTCTGCGTCGGCACGTCGCTCATGCGCCTCGGGCGATTGACGATCGGCCGGCCGTCGACGAAACCCCAGAGGTAATTCGAGAAGCCGCCGTTCGCCTCGATCTCCAGCCAAGCCTGCGCGGATAGCACGGCGCCCTCGATTTTGGCGCGATTGCGCACGATTGCATCATTATGCATCAGCGCGGCGACGCGCTTTCCGTCAAAACGGGCGACCTTTTCCGGATCGAAGCCCTCGAAGGCGGCGCGAAAGGCGTTACGCTTGCGCAAAATCGTGATCCAGGAGAGCCCAGCCTGAAATCCATCGAGCAACAACTTTTCGTATAGCGCGCGGCTGTCGCGCTCGGCGCGCCCCCATTCATTGTCGTGATAGTCGATATAGAGCGGATCGGCGCCCGGCCAGGGACAGCGGGCGAGGCCGTCGGGATGCGGGACGACCGCGCGATCGCGCCAACTGGCGGGCTGTTCGCGGGCGCTCGGCAAGGCTTGTCCTCATAACGGAAGCGACGGCGGCGCCAATCGCGCCGCCGGACGCCGCTTTATCGCGCGTTCGGATTGCCTTCACAACCAAGTTGGGACTATCGTCGCGCGGTCCGGCGCGAATGGCGCGCGTCCTGCTTATTCGGCGGGCGCAAGCCGCTGCGGCTTAAGTTAGCGCCGCGTCTATCCATCATGGGAGATTTATATGGTGATCCGACTCGCTGTTTCTCGCGCTGCGGCCGGCTTTTTCGCCGTAGCCGCCGGCGTCGTCGCCGGCTCCGGCGCGGCTTATGCGCAGGCCCATGTGTTGAAGGAATGCGGATCGCAATATCAGGCCGCCAAGGCCGCCAATGAACTCGCCGGCCGGAGCTGGCAGGACTTCCTCAAGGAGTGCCGCGCGCGCCTCTCTGAACAGGCGAAGCCCGAGGAAGCAAAGCCTGCCGAGGCCGCGCCCGCCGAGTCGAAACCTGTCGAGGCGAAACCCGCTGAGGCGCCCGCCGCGCCGCCGCCCGCCGCCGCGAAGCCGGAAGAGAAGCCGGCCGCCGCCGCGCCGACCGAAGCGAAACCCGCGGAGCCAGCCAAGAAGGATTCGCAGGCCGCTCTGCGCGCGCGCGAGAAAAAATGCGGCGCGGAGTGGAAGGCCAAGAAGGCGGAGCTGAAAAAAGCCGACGCCAAGATCACCTGGCCGAAATATTGGAGCGAGTGCAACAAGAAGCTCAAGGCCGCCGGCGAATAACCAGACCTTCGCGCCTTTTATCGAATCGCCCGGCGGCTCGTTCCGCCGGGCGTTTTTGTTCTCGCCTCCCGCGCATCTTGCCGGCCGGCCGCCTTCATGGCAGAGGGGGGAAACAAAAAATCGGGGGGAAGGGTTTGGACAAGGGCGAATTGCGAAAGCTGCAGGCCTTCCTGCGCCGTTCGCTCGGCAATGAGGACATTCGCGTCGCCGCCGACCCGAAAAACCCGGACGATGCGGCGGTGCATCTCGGCGAGCGCAAGATCGCCGCGATCTCCGTCGACGACGAGGACGGCGACCGCTCCTTCGCCTTCGAGATGAAGCTTCCGGTCGGCCGCGAAGTCCTGCAATCCTATTTGCGCAAGCTCTTCGAGAACGACCGCCTGTCGATCGTCGCGCGCGGGCGCAAGATGGATTCCGTCGAGCTCAACAGCGACGGCGAGTTCCTTGGCGTGATTTCGGCGGACGATCCCAAGCTCTCGAGCTTCACGCTGCAGATCGCCATTCTCGACTTCGATCTCGAAGAAGAGTGATATTGAATTTAACGTAGATCGTGCTTTGGGGGGTGAATCCTTCGGGATGGCGCGCCCGCTGGCGACCCGTCGAGAGAACCTGCCGTCAGGGCCGTCCCTCTTTGCGCCCGCTTCCGCTCAATGCGGCTTCCTCGCTACCGCGATGATGTTGTTGCACCATTCGGGGAGCCGATCGGCGAGATGCATGCTCAGGGCGCTGACGCCCACCGGGCTGGACAAAGGCAGAAACGAGACGCCGATAATGCGCACGTCGTCAAAGCCGTGTTCGATCAGATGGCCGCGCAGCGCCGGCGCGTTGTAAAGGCGCACATGGTGGATTTGGTTGCGATATTCCAGGCCGGTGGGATATACGCCAAGAGGCACCATGACGCGGTTTCTCAGGCAGTTGATGTTCGGCGTGGAAAGCAGCAGCCAGCCGTCGGGTTTCAACTTGTCGAATATTCGCCGCAGAAAACCGTCGGTGTCGATCATGTGCTCGAGAACTTCGAGCGCGGAAATGACGTCGACTCCTGGCTCCGGCCAGGGCAATTCCCTGTCGAGATCGGCCTGAAAATATTCCCAATGAGAGTCCGCAGCGCTTTTTTGCGCGGCGTTCCAGTCGTCCGAGCCGATGCCGCGAACCGAATATTGCGCGATCAGTTTTTTCAAAAACTGACCTTGGTGACAACCGAGGTCGAGCCATGTCACGTCCGCGTCTAGCACCGCGCCGGCATTGGTTAGCAGGTCTATGCCCCGCTGAAACCTGAAATCATCCAACGGATCAAGCATCGCCTGTTTTCTCAGTGAGTGGAAAGCCGCATCGGAGACCCAACGCGCCAAAAATAATCCTCAAACGCCGCCTTCTTATAACAAAATCGAGCGGCGCCCGGCGAATGCCGGTTTAGTCACGCGGCGGAGGGGCGTTTCAACCAGTCGCGCGCCATTCGCCGTTCTGGCGACAGGCTTGTCCCTTAGCTTCCTGCGGCCGCCCATTGATGAAGATGCGATGGGTATAATCGCGGCAGGCGCCCGACTCCGGTCCTGGAAGGATGAAGCCGTAAGCGCCATGCGCGCCGCGCCAGCTCTTGCGCTCTCCCGATGAAATCGCCTGCTGCTGGGCGGCGACCGCCGTCTCGCGGTCCTTTTCATCGAGCGCCTGACCGACCGCGCCGCCGACGACGCCGGGGGCGGGCGGGAGCGGCGCGGCGACGGGAGCGGCGGTCGCCGTCGTCGGGGGACCGGCGGTGGAGGCGCAGCCGCCAAGAGCCGCCGCTCCGCAGAGGGCGCCGAAGGCCGTCAAGGCGAATGCGCGCATGGGCTTGGTCTGCATGTTCCGCTCCAGGAGAAAAAGTCTCACGCAGGATAGGCAAAAAGCTGTCAAAAGCCGGGCAGGCGCAATTCGGCGCGCAAACCGCCGCTCGGACTGTCGTCGAGATTGAGCGAACCGCCATAGGCCGCCGCGAGATCGCTGACGATGGACAGCCCGAGGCCAGATCCCGGCTTGGTTTCGTCGAGCCGGCGCCCGCGCTGCGTCGCGGCGGCGCGCAGATGCGGCGCGAGGCCCGGGCCGTCGTCGTCGATCGTCACGCGCAGCATGCGCCGCTGCGCATCATGCGCGGCGGGCTGGAGCGCCGCGTCGATGACGACGCTGCTCTTCGCCCATTTGCCGGCGTTGTCGAGCAGATTGCCGATCATTTCCTCAAGGTCCTGCCGTTCGCCGAGAAAGCGCAAGTGCGGCCCGGCGCCGCCGGAAAAGGTCACGCCCTTGTCGCCGTAGATTTTGGCGAAGGCGCGCAGCAGCGCCTCGATCGACGGCGCGAGCTGCGTCGACATGCCGAGCGCGCCGCCGCGCGCCGCCGCGCGCGCCCGGTCGAGATAGAATGAAATCTGGTCGCGCATAATCCGCGCCTGCTCGTCGACCTTTTCCGCGAGCGGTCCCGGCGCCGCGTCGGCCTCGTTGACGATCACCGAGAGCGGCGTCTTCAACGCATGGGCGAGATTGCCGACCTGCGTGCGGGCGCGTTCGAGAATGTCGCGATTGGCGCCGATCAGCAGGTTGAGCTCGTCGGCGAGCGGCGCGACCTCGTTTGGATAGCCGCCGACGATGCGCTCGCGGTCGCCGCGGCGGATCGAGACGAGTTCGCGCTGCAATTGCCGCAGCGGACGCAGGCCGAAGCGCACCTGAAAGGCGGCGCCGATGGCGAGGGCGATGGCGAGCGCGGCGAAGGCGACGATCAGCGCGAAGCGAAAGCGCGTGATCTGCTCTTCCATTTCTTCGCCGCTGCCGGCGACCTGCACGAGATAGACGCCGACGTCGCCGACGTCGATGACGCGCTCGACGATGCGCAGCCGGCGCCCGTCCGGCCCCGGCGCATAGCCGCGGCGAAAGCCGCCGATTTCCGATGGGACGCCGAGGTCGGAGAGCGTCGGCAGGCGCCCGGCGAAGAGCGAGCGCGACGCCTTGATTTCATGCGTCTTGTCGTCGAGCCGCGTGATCTGCCAATACCAGCCTGAGCCCGGCAGTTCGAATTGCGGATCGCCGAGCTGTCCCGGCCCCGTGCGGCCTTCCTGCCCGGATTCGGATACGTCGGCGACGATGGCGCGCAGATAGACTTCGAGCCGGCGCTCGAAGACTTCTTCCGCTTCGCGGCGGTAATAGGCGGTGAGCAGAATGCTGGCGACGAGCAGAACGACGGAGCTCATCGCCGCCGCCGTCAAAAAGAGTCGCGCGGCGATGGAGCGTGTGGGGAGGTTCAGCCAGCGCATGCCGCAGGCTACCGTTTGCCTCTGGCGTCCTCCGCCGGCGCGGCCGCCATATAGCCCAGGCCGCGAATAGTCTGGATCAGATCGACGCCAAGCTTCTTGCGCAGCCTGCCGACGAAGACTTCGACGGTGTTCGAATCGCGATCGAAATCCTGATCGTAGAGATGTTCGACGATTTCGGTGCGCGAAACGACGCGCCCGCTATGGTGCATGAGATAGGCGAGCAGCCGATATTCATGCGAGGTGAGCTTCACCGGCGCGCCGCTGACGACGACGCGGCTCGCCTTCGTGTCGAGCCGCACGGGGCCGCAGACGATCTCATTCGTGGCGTGGCCGGTGGCGCGGCGCAGCAGCGCGCGGATGCGCGCCAGCACCTCCTCCATGTGAAAAGGCTTCGCGACATAATCGTCGGCGCCGGCGTCGAAGCCCTGCACCTTGTCGCTCCAGCGGTCGCGCGCGGTCAGGATCAGCACCGGCATGTCGCGGCCGGCCGCGCGCCATTCCTCGAGAATGGTGACGCCGTCTTTCTTCGGCAGACCGATATCGAGCACCACGGCGTCATAAGGCTCGGTCTCGCCGAGATAGTAGCCTTCCTCGCCGTCGAAGGCGCGATCCACCGCATAGCCGGATTGCTCCAGCGCCTGCGCGATCTGGCGATTCAAGTCCTTGTCGTCCTCAATGACGAGCAGCCGCAAGGTCACTCTCCCCTGTTTGGCCCCGACTCGCTTTTGGCGTGGCCGGAATGCGGCCGGCCCGTGACCGCGTCGACCAGAATTTTGACGATGCGGCCATCGGCGCGCAGCAGGCTGATCTCATAGAGCAGCGTTTCGCCCAATTCGCACAATCTCGCGCCGAGCGGCTCTCCGGAGAGACGCATCGCCGCCTCGCGCATGGAATGAAAAGGATTGGCGAGCTTGTGCGACTCCATCAGGCTGCGCGCCTGAGCCATGGTGAGACAGTGCAGATGCGCCGGCTCTTCTTCCGTATGCAAGGGTTCGGCGGCGCGCGCGAAATCGATCGCCGCCACGGTCGCGGCGGCGGCGATCGTCCATCTGACCAAGGCGAGAGCCGCCAGCATGCTCCTCTCCCTAGAGCGCGTTGCGAAAAAGTCGACAGACTTCTTCGGAACGCGCTCCAGTTAATTAATTTAGCGCGATTTCTTATCGATCAAACGATTCGCCTGATCGGAAAGCGGGCTAACGCATCCTCGATTGGACGCCATGAATGCGCAATGAATGCGGCGAGCGCCGTCGCGGCCGGTTCAGCTTCCCGACGCCCGACAGGCGTCGCGCGTCTTCTTATAATCGACAATCATGGCCGCAAGCGGCGAATTTTGGGGCAAGGCCCGCAACTCCGCCGCCGCGCGCTTTTGCTCTTTAAGCGAATAGTCGACGAGCGGCGGACAGCCATCGCCCGTCGACCGGCAGCCCGCCAGCATAAGGCTAAAAACGCCCATGATCGAGATCGTCCGCAACATCCTGCGCGCTCCTTCGTTGGGCCATCACTTGTCCTTGCGTCCTTGCGGCGCGCTCGTCCGCCTCCAAGCGGCGCGCCTTCTCCGTCGCGGCGCCGCCCGCGCCAAGGCGCGCCAGCAGGGCGCGCCCCAGCGCGTAGGCGACGGCGCCGAGGACAAGGAGGGCCGCCAGCGCCGTCTGGCTCGGCATGTCAGGCGTCCTTGCCGGGCGGCGTCGAGGTGATGGAGCGCATGATCGCCATCAGCGCGGCGGAGCCGATCGCCACGGCGCCGGCTTTGGGATCGTTGAGAAAGCCGACCCAGTCGGACGAGGCGAGCGCGCCGAAGACGGCGACGAGCGCTGCGGCCACATAGGTGCGATAGCCTTGCATAGTCGTTTCCTTTCATCTTGCCGGAAAGCCGCCGGCGCGGGTTTCGGTCACTTGCGTCCGAAAACGCGCGAGACGAATGACTCCATGCCGAAAGCGGGGCCGGGATCGCGCTTGCGGGTCGGCGCAATGTCGTCATGGCCGGCGATCTCATCGATCCCATAAGCGGCGACGATCGCCTGCGCGATTTCGACGGCCGCGGCGATCTGCGCGGCGGGATAGGCCATCCAGGGCTTCTCGGCGCCCTTGTCGAGTTTATGCGCGAGCATCGCGACCTCGCTCGGCGCGACGCTCTTGCCATAGGCGTCCGCGAATTTTCCATTGGCGCGTTTCGTCAGCGGCCCGGCGTTCGTCATTTCGACGCCGATGGAGAAGGCGTTGCAATTGGCGCGTCTTTTCCAAAGGCTCTTGCCGGCGTGCCAGGCGACGCGATTGAAGGGCGCGAGCTGCGTCGCCGTTCCGTCGAGATCGACGACGAGATGGGCGCTCGCCTTCGCAATCGGATTGCAGAGCCAGGAGATCGCGCTCTTCGCCGATTGCGAGGCGGTGTAATGCATGACGAGGAGCGAGGGCTTCAGCGCGCCGCCGAGATTGGGCGTCAGCGCTTGCGCGACGGGGTGGCCGTCCTTGTAGAGAACATGATTCTTCACGGCGAAGGCCATGGGCCGTCTCCTTTTTTGCATTGGATGGGGTGATGAAGGTCGTATGCTCAGGCGACGATGGTCGCGGCCTGGCGGAACAATTCGTCGAGCGTTTCGTCGCTCAAGGAAAGGCGGGCGGCGAGAGATCCGACGAACATGCTCGAGCGGTTGACATGCGTCGCATATTCCCATGCGAGCGCGAGAGTCGGCTCTTCGTCGCGCCGCGACTCGACAAGGGCGTTAACCGCGTCGAGCAACGTTCCTCCTTCAGGCGCCGCTATGCGACGAAGCTGTTCGCGCGCCTGAAACATCGTGATTGCGCCTGGGACGGCGGCCTTTTCCGGTGGCGCCAGGAAAATCTCGCCGTCATAGCGCCATTCCGGCCCCGCTTCCTGCGTCGCGACCCCGAGAACGCCTTGCGGAGGCGCGAAATCTTCTTCGGCCTCGACGACATTTTCGACGACGCCGTCGCGAATGAGCGCAATCCGCATGTCTGAAATTCCCCTCAGAAATATTCGATAATGACGCAGAGGCCATTCGCCCCGGCGCCGCCTGCGCCGGAATTCGCGCCGTTGCGCGACGCGCCGCCGCCTCCCG
>NZ_JAZHYN010000069.1:0-12101 GCF_036576025.1 Methylocystis borbori
CGCGGGCGGCGGCGGAGCTTGGGCGGCGGGCGGCGCGCTTTCGGCGGCCGCCGGCCTCTCGTCCTCCGGCTCGGGCTCCGATCCACCGGATTCGGCGTGATATTGGCTCCAGACCCAAGCCTCCGGCGGATCGCCGCGGCTTCCCTCATCTGCGCTATTCGACATTTGTCCCCCCTCTCAAAGCCTTGCGTCGCAGGGACCGGCCCATTTCATGGGATGAATCCCTTTGCTGCGCGCCTGTCGAGCCGATCCGCCGCGCATGTTGCCTCGCGCGAGGCTTTGTCACAAGAGCGTCGCTTAAAGCATTTTCCGCCGAAGTGGGCGCCGGTTCGGCGTAGAAAATGCGCGAACTTAAGAATCTAGAACATGTTCACGAATCGATGATCCATGCACATGTTCTAAGAAGGGGACAGGGGCTAAGGAAAGAGGCTATTCTTATGAAGCGGCGCTTTCCCAATTGGAGCGAGATCAGCCATGACAATCAAAGCCGGCGACCGACTTCCCGACGTCGTTTTGACCGCCATGGGCGAGAGCGCGCCCGAGCCCGTCGGGACCAAGGATTATTTCGCCGGCCGCAAGATCGTGCTCTTCAGCGTGCCCGGCGCCTATACGCCGACCTGCCACAACCAGCATCTGCCGGGCTTCGTCGCCAAGGCCGACGAGATCAAGGCGAAGGGCGTCGACGCCGTGGCGGTGACGGCGGTCAATGATATTTTCGCGCTGGACGCCTGGCTCAAAGCCTCGGGCGCCAAGGGCAAGATCGACGGGCTCGCCGACGGCTCGGCCTTCTTCGCCAAGGCGCTCGGCCTCGAACTCGATCTGACCGAATTCGGCCTTGGCGTGCGCGGCAAGCGCTATGCGGCGCTCGTCGACGACGGCGTGGTCAAATGGATCGATGTCGAAGACGATTCGAGTCTCGCGACCGTGTCCTCCGCCGACGCGACGCTGGCGAAGCTTTAAGACGCGGTCAGCGCCGCGACGCCCGGCAGCGTCTTGCCCTCGAGCCATTCGAGGAAAGCCCCGCCCGCCGTCGAGACATAGGAAAATTCCTGCGCGGCATGCGCCTGATTGAGCGCCGCGACCGTATCGCCGCCGCCGGCGATGGAGACGAGCTTGCCTTCGACGGTGAGCCGCGCCGCCGTCTGCGCGACGGCGTTGGTGCCCTCGTCGAAGGGCGGCAGTTCGAAGGCGCCGAAGGGCCCGTTCCACAAAAGCGTCTTGGTTTTCGCAAGCAGCGATTCGACATGGGCGATGGTCTTCGGCCCCACGTCGAGGATCATGTCGCTTTCGCCGACGTGATCGACGGAGACGATATGCGAAGGCGCATGCGCCTCGAATTTCTGCGCGACCGTGGCGTCGACCGGCAGCACGATAACGCAGCCCGTCTTTTCCGCCTTCGCCAGAATCTCGCGCGCCTTGCCCGCAAGATCATGCTCGCAGAGCGATTTGCCGACGCTCTTGCCCTGCGCGGCAAGAAAAGTATTGGCCATGCCGCCGCCGATGACGAGAGAATCGACCTTCTCGACGAGATTGCCGAGGAGTTCGAGCTTCGTCGACACTTTCGCGCCGCCGACGATCGCCATCACCGGACGTTCGGGCTCGGCGAGCGCCTGGGCGAGCGCTTTCAGCTCCGCCTGCATGGCGCGGCCGGCGTAGGTCGGGAGCTTGTGCGCAATCCCTTCCGTCGAGGCGTGAGCGCGATGCGCCGCCGAAAAAGCGTCATTGACGAAAATGTCGCCGTTTTTCGCGAGCTCTTCGGCAAAGGCGGGATCGTTCTTCTCCTCGCCCTTATGGAAGCGGGTGTTTTCGAGAAGCGCGACGTCGCCGTCCTTCAGCGCCGCGACGACGGAAGCAGCCGCGTCGCCGACGCAATCCTCGGCGAAGGCGATCTTGCGCTTCAGATGATGTTCGAGCGCGGGAATGACCTGGCGCAGCGACTCCTCTTCCACGCGCGCTCCCTTGGGCCGGCCGAAATGCGAAAGCAGGATGACCTTGCCGCCCTTGCGGGCGATCTCGTTGATCGTCGGCAGGGCGCGTTCGATGCGCGTCGCGTCGGTGACCCGACCCCCTTCGGTCGGCACATTGAGATCGACGCGCAGCAGGACTCTTTTGCCCTTCACGTCGGCGTCGTCGAGGGTGCGGAAGGAGGTCATGTCGCCTCGCCAATGAAATGAAAGAAGGACGCGGACCGCTGCGGCCCGCGTCATGATTTAAAGCTTCAGAGAAGCTTGCCGATCACGCTCGCGACATCGACCATGCGGCCAGAAAAGCCCCATTCATTGTCATACCATGAGACGACCGACACGAAATCGCCGTCCATCACCTTAGTCTGGTCGAGATGGAAGGTGGACGACAGCGGATTGTGGTTGAAGTCGATCGAGACGAGCTTTTCTTCCGTATAGCCCAGCACGCCCTTGAGCGGCCCGTCGGCGGCGGCCTTGATCGCCGCATGGACTTCGTCCTTCGTCGTCGCGCGCTTCGCCACGAATTTGAGGTCGACGAGGGAGACATTCGGCGTCGGCACGCGGATCGCGTAGCCGTCGAGCTTGCCGTTGAGATCGGGCAGCACGAGACCCACGGCCTTGGCAGCGCCCGTCGAAGTCGGAATCATGGAAAGCGCTGCGGCGCGGGCGCGATAGAGATCTTTGTGCATCGTATCGAGCGTCGGCTGATCGCCCGTATAGGAGTGGATCGTCGTCATGATCCCCTTTTCGATCCCGATCGCCTCATGCAAAACCTTCGCGACGGGCGCGAGGCAATTGGTCGTGCAGGAGGCATTGGAGACGACGAGATGATCCTTGGTGATCTTGTCGTGATTGACGCCATAGACCACCGTAATGTCGGCATGGTCGCCGGGCGCGGAGACGAGCACGCGCTTCGCTCCGGCGTCGAGTAGCGCTTGCGCCTTGTCGCGCGCGGTGAAGAGGCCCGTGCATTCGAGCGCGATGTCGATCTTGAGCTCCTTATAGGGAAGCTCGGCGGGGTTCTTGATCGCCGTGACCTTGATCGGTCCGCGGCCGACGTCGATCGTATCGCCCGCGACTTTCACCTCATGCGGAAAGCGGCCGTGAACGGAATCATAGCGCAGCAGATGGGCGTTGGTCTCGACGGGCCCGAGATCGTTGATGGCGACGACCTCGAAGTCCGTGCGCCCGGTCTCGATGAGATAGCGCAACACATTGCGGCCGATGCGCCCAAAGCCGTTGATCGCCACTCTGACGGTCATTTAGAGAATCTCCTTGTCGCCGCTGCATACGTCGCGCGGCTGTCGCCTGCTGCGAGGCGCGGGTGTGATAGCACCTCGCGTCCCCCTGTCAAACGCGCCTGTCGTCGCATGGCTTGGGATTTGCGGGTTTCATGGTAGGAACGGAGGCGGCGCGAATCGGCCTGTGGGACCATCGCTTCCTTTCAAAACGAAAGAACGGCGCAACCGGCGATGACGCATTCAGACAAGAGCGACGAGGCGCAGGCCGAAAAGCTCGACGCCGCGATCGCCCGCCTCAAGGCGGCGCTCGATCAGTGCGAGCGCGCGGTCTCCGCGAAGCTCGAGGATGAGTTCACCAGCGCCGAACTCGAGGAGGAGCTCGCCATCATGCAGGACGACCGGGCGCGGCTGGCGCTCGACCTCGACGCGTCGCTGGCGCGGCAAAGCGCGCTGGAGAAAAGCCGCGACGAGGTGCTGAGGCGGCTTGAAACGGCGGGCGAAGGCGTCGCCGCCGCGCTCGGCGGCGCGGCCAGCGCGCTGACCCGGACCGCCCCGGGGAACGGCTAGGCATGGCCGCCGTCGTCGTCTCCATCGCCGGGCGCACCTATCGCATGTCCTGCGAGGACGGCGAGGAGACGCGCATCGAAGAGCTTGCGCGTTATGTCGAAGACAAGATCGCGTCGATGCGCGGGAACTTCGCCGAGATCGGCGAGCAACGCATCATCGTGATGGCCGCGCTCGCCATTGCGGATGAGGCAAGCGACGCCCGCGCCAAGGCGCAGACGATGGAGCGCAACGCGACGGCGCTCGGCGCGGCGCTGGAGGCCATGCGCAAGGAGAACGCCGCGCGCGTCGCGCGCGCGACCGAGGCGATCGACGACGCGGCGCGGCGGCTCGAAAAGCTCGGGGGCGAACTTCAGGCCCCGGCCGCGGCGCGCGACGACGGCCTATAGCGCATTTTCCGCCGAAGCGCACCGGGGTTCGGGCGGCTCCGCTAAACGCGGCGCGATCAGGCGTTTCGCGTCAAGCGGAAGCGGCTCAGCCGCTATTTGGTGGCGGCCCAGTCCTCCATGCTCGCATCGTGTTTGAGCTTTTCGAGCTCATCGGCCTTTTCCGACAATTGATAGTTGCGGTTCTGGGCCGCCTGCGCCTCGGCGCCGTCCTTCAAGATGGCGATCTTCATCTGCTCGGTCGCGAGCCGGTTGAGTTCGTTGATCCACTGGTTGAGATGGAGCAGGAGCTTACGCTTGCGCGCCTTTTGAATCTCATGGGAAGCGGAGCGATTTTCAGAAAGCGCGAGTTCTTCCTGGGTTTCGGCGATCTGCTCGTCGAGCTTTTTCGCTTTTTCCTCGGCCGCTGCGACTTGATCGGGCGCGCCGGCCTTGGCCTTTTCTAGCTCGGCGTCCGCCTCGGCGCGGGCCTTTTTGAGATTATCGAGGCCGTCCTGCAGCCATTTTGTCTGGATATTCAACAGCGCTTCGCGGGGGACGCCGCCGGTGTTGAAGGAATTGGGGATGGGGAAATAAGGCCCAAGCTGCGCTGCGCCCGCCGGCCCTGCCCAAAGGCCGAAAGCGAAGAGGCCGCAGAGCGCGGTCTCCATCAACGCCCGGCGCAGGCCGGCCGTTATGCGATTGGCGGTCATGATTTCTCTCCCCGATATGCGCGCCGATTTTGTTTTCGCGCGCGTTTCTTGCGGTTCTAATTGGGCCATCGCTCAATCATAGGCAAGCCCGAAGCGGCGGACCGCGCGGCGACGCTTGACGCGGGCGGCGCTTTCGCGCGAGCTTGATCGCGCCGGGGGAGCCCCGCCCGGCGGCGGCTCGCCGCCAAGGGGCTGAGAGGCCGCAGGACGCGCTTAAAAAAGGCGCCGGGCGCGGCGACCCTTCGAACCTGATCCAGTTCAGACTGGCGGAGGGACGGTGTCAGCGAAATCCATTAGAGAGCGGGCGTCATGCTCGCGCGGGTGATCGGCGCCGGCGTCGCCGGCCTTTGCGCGGCCTATGCGCTGGCGCGCGCCGGGCTCGACGTAGAGCTGGTCGAGCGCGAAGCGGCGCCGGGGCGCGGCTGCTCGCATTACGCCGGGGGCATGATCGCCCCCTGGTGCGAATTGGAGAGCGCCGAGCCGCTCGTCGCCAGGCTCGGCGAAGAGGCGCTCGACTTCTGGACGCGCGAGATCGGCGTCGCCACCGTCGCGGGCAGTCTTGTCGTCGCGCCGCCGCGCGAGCGCGCCGAACTCCCCGACTTCGCGCGGCGCACGCGCGCATATGAGACGCTCGATTCCCAAGGCGTCGCGGCGCTGGAGCCGGACCTCGCGGGGCGCTTCGATCGCGCGCTCTATTTCCCGCGTGAGGCGCATCTCGATCCGCGCGCGGCCATGGCCGAACTCGCCGCCCGCCTCGCGGCGGCGCCCAATGTCGTCCTGCGCTTCGGGCAAGACGCCGGCGATCTCGCCACCCAGGCCGACTGGACCGTGGACTGCCGGGGGCTCGCCGCGCGCGACGCGCTTTCGCATCTACGCGGCGTGAAGGGCGAAATGCTCATTTTGCGCAGCGACGAGATCACGCTTTCGCGGCCGGTGCGGATGCTGCATCCGCGCCGGCCCGCCTATGTCGTGCCGCGCGGGCGCGGACTCTTCATGGTCGGCGCCACCATGATCGAAAACGAGGAGCGCGCGCGCGTCAGCGCCCGCTCGGTCGTCGAGCTCGTCAATTCCGCCTTCGCCCTTCATCCGGCTTTCGCAGAGGCCGAGATCGTCGAAATGGGGTCGGACCTGCGCCCGGCCTTTCCCGACAATCTCCCCCGTCTTACGAAGCAGGGGCGGAGCCTCTATATCAACGGCCTCTACCGGCACGGCTTCCTGCTTGCGCCGGCCCTGGCGCGCCGCGCCATGGAAGTTATCCTTCATGACGCCTATTTCCCGGAGGTGATGGATGCTCATAAAGATCAACGGGAGTCCGCAAGAGGTGACCGCGACCACGCTGCAGACGCTGCTCGCGGAATTGGGCTATGAGGGCGAGACCATCGGGACCGCGCTCAATCAGGAATTCGTGCGCCGCCAGGACCGCGCCGAGACGCCGCTGCATGAGGGCGACGCTGTGGAAATCGTGACGCCGCGGCAGGGCGGGTGAGGCGCGCCGCCTTCCGGGAAATACGGCTTCGTGCTAGGAATAATCCATGAACGCGATAATGGACGACGCCTGCCGCGACGCAAGGCGCGAGTTCGCTGGGCCAAGAGACGAATTCAACACAATCAAATGGATGCTCGCGACAAATCTGACGCTGACGCTCCTCGTGCTCGGAAAGCTTCTCCCCCAGTGATTCGCGGATCACTTGCCGGTCGAGGCGACCAATGACCGCCGCCGATCCCCTCACGCTCTATGATAGGCCGCTGCGCTCGCGGCTGCTGCTCGGCACGGCGCGCTATCCCTCGCCCGCGATTCTCGCCGACGCCATCCGCGCCTCGGGGTGCGAAATCGTCACCGTCTCGCTGCGGCGGGAAGCCGGCGGCGCGCGGGCGGGCGAAGCCTTCTGGAGCCTGATCCGCGACATTGGCGCGCGCATATTGCCCAATACCGCCGGCTGCCGCACGGCGAAGGAGGCGATCGCCACGGCGCAAATGGCGCGCGAAGTCTTCGCGACCGACTGGATCAAGCTCGAAGTCATCGGCGAAGAGGACACGCTCCAGCCCGACGTTTTCGGCCTTGTCGAAGCCGCGCGCGCCCTCGCCGCCGAAGGCTTCAAGGTCTTCCCCTATATGACCGACGATCTCGTCGTCGCCGAAAAGCTCCTCGACGCCGGCTGCCGCGTGCTGATGCCCTGGGCGGCGCCGATCGGCTCCGGGCGCGGCGTCAATAACGCCTTCGCCCTGCGGGCGTTGCGGGCGCATTTTCCCGATACGCCGCTCGTCGTCGACGCCGGGCTCGGCAAGCCCTCGGACGCCGCGGAGGTGATGGAGATGGGCTATGACGCCGTGCTGCTGAACACCGCCGTCTCGCGCGCCGGCGATCCGGTTCTCATGGCCCGCGCCTTCGCCCTCGCCATCGAAGCGGGCCGCGCCGGCTTCCTCGCAAAGCCCATGACCCCGCGCGACATGGCGGAGCCCTCGACGCCCGTCATCGGCCGGCCCTTCGACAAACTGGCGTAAGAAGAAAACAGTCCGTGGCGGCGCTCGATCCCTTTTATCTCATCGTCGATGACGCCGCGTGGCTTGCGCGCCTGCTGCCGCTTGGCGTCAGGCTCGTTCAATTGCGCGTCAAGGACCGTCCGGAAGCCGACATCCGCGCCGAAATCCGCGCAGCGCGCGCGCTGTGCGCCGAGCATGGCGCGCAGCTCGTCGTCAACGACTATTGGCGCCTCGCGATCGAGGAAGGGTGCGATTTCGTCCATCTCGGCCAGGGCGATTTGGATGGGGCCGACATTCCCGCCTTACGCCGGGCCGGCGTCAGGTTCGGCGTTTCGACCCATGATGAGGCCGAGCTCGAACGGGCGCTGGCGCTTTCCCCCGACTATATCGCCCTCGGGCCGGTCTATCCGACCCTGCTGAAGCAAATGGCCTTCGCGCCGCAGGGCCTTGCGCGCGTCGGCGAATGGAAGGCTCGGATCGGCGACATTCCGCTCGTCGCCATCGGCGGGCTGACGCCCGAGCGCGCCGTCGCGGCGCTCGCGGCCGGCGCCGACAGCGCCTGCGTCGTCACCGACATATTGCGCAGCAATGAGCCCGAAGAACACACGCGGCGATGGCTCGCGGCGACCCGCGCCTGGCGGGAGGGCGACGGCTTTTTCGCCCCCGACTATGAGGCGGCGCGCGTCTGCCCTTCGCCCAATCACAACCCGCGGACGCGAGCCGTTTCGGCGCTCGTGCTCCATTATACGGGCCTGCCGACCGGCGAAGCGGCGCTCGCTCTCCTCTGCGACCCGCGATCGGAAGTCTCCGCCCATTATATCGTCGAGGAGGACGGGCGGGTGTTGCAGCTTGTGCCGGAGTCGCGGCGCGCCTGGCACGCCGGAAGAAGCTTCTGGGCGGGAGAGACGGAAATGAATTCGGCCTCGATCGGCATAGAAGTCGTTCATCCCGGCCATGCCGATCCGCGCCCCTATCCCGCCCCGCAGATCGCGGCGACCGCGGCGCTCGCCCGCGACATCTGCCAACGTCACGCGATACCGGCCGAACGGGTGCTGGCCCATTCCGATATCGCCCCCGGCCGCAAGCGCGACCCCGGCGAATTCTTCCCCTGGGACGAGCTGGCGCGGCTTGGGGTCGGCCTCGACCTCGCGCCGGAGGACAGTCCCGGCGCGACGACGGTTTCCTTTGGCGATGAGGGCGCGAAGGTCGCCTCGCTCCAGCGCGACCTCGCCGCCTTCGGCTATGGCGTCGAAGCGACGGGAGTCTATGACGCCCAGACCGCACAGACGGTCGAGGCCTTCCAGCGCCATTTCCGCCGCGCGCAAGTCGACGGGCGCGCCGACGGCGAGACGCGCGTCATGCTTGCAAGGCTCGTCGCGGCGGTCGGACAAAGTGTATGAAGGCGGTCGTCGTCACCGGCGCCTCGACCGGGATTGGCGAGGCCTGCGTCAACCTACTGGTTGAGCAAGACTATCTTGTTTTTGTTGCAGTGCGAAAAGAGGCCGACGCCGCAAAAATTGCTGCGCAGCATGGCGCAGCAATCTTCCCCCTGATCTTCGACGTGACGGACGCCGACGCCATCGCGGAGGCGGCGAAAATCGTCGAGGCGCGACTCGCGGGCGATGCGCTCGCCGGCCTCGTCAACAATGCCGGGATCGCGGTTCCCGGCCCGCTGCTATATCTGCCGATCGAGGATTTCCGCCGCCAGATCGAGGTCAATCTCACAGGCCAGCTTCGGGTCATTCAGGCCTTCGGGCCGCTCCTTGGCGCGGGCCCCGCGCGGAAAGGGCCGCCGGGGCGCATCGTCAATATGAGTTCGGTCGCGGGACGCTTCGCCGCGCCCTTCATGGGCGCCTATAACGCCTCGAAATTCGGCCTTGAGGGAATGTCCGACGCGCTGCGGCGGGAGCTGATGGTCTTTGGCGTCGACGTCATTTTGATCGAGCCGGGCATCATCGCGACGCCGATCTGGGACAAGGCGGAACAGGCGGAATTCGAAGGGCTGGACGGCACGGTTTATGAGGCGGCGGGGCGACGCATGTTGAAATGGCTGGTCGCCCAGGGCCGCCAAGCGCCGGGACCCGACGTCGTCGCCCGGGCCGTGTTGCGCGCCCTGACGGAGGCGAAGCCGCCCGTCCGCATTCCCGTCGTCAGCAATTATTTCGCCGATTACGCGCTCCGCAGCCTTTTGCCGACGCGGCTGATCGACTGGCTGACGGCGCGCCGGCTGGGGCTTTTGAAGGAGAATTCAGGCGGCCCAGCGGAGGACTGATCTCACGAGAAGCAAACGTAGAACGGTCTGAGGCAGGGTGATCGGGCGAAGGTCTCCTCATCCTGAGTGTCTGGCCCATAATGCGAAACCTCATCCTGAGGAGCCGCGAAGCGGCGTCTCGAAGGATGTTCCAGAGGCGGGATTCGCGGTGTTCGCACCCTTCGAGACGCGCCTTTCAGGCGCTCCTCAGGGTGAGGGAACAGATTATGAGTCAGACTCAGAGGAGCGGCCGAAGGCCGCGTCTCGAAGGACGAGGAGACCTCCCTGCGCTGCGCGCTCTGGAGCTCGCCCTCGTGCTTCGAGACGGCTCCTACGGAGCCTCCTCAGCATGAGGGCGAGGATGACTGCCCTTCACGCGATGGCCCTGCTGTCTGAGCCGCTTGACCTCGAAGCCGTTACGCGCGACCTAGAACCTGTTCCAAAACAGCCGCGACGAGAACCATGACCGACGCCGTTTTGATCGAGGCTCCCGAGACCTGCCTGCCTGACCCGGTCGCGGCCGAGCCCGCCGCCCGCCGCCGAACCTGCGCCGTGGTCGTCGGGACCGGCCCCGGCGCCGTGACCGTCGGCGGCGGCGCGCCCATCGTCGTGCAGTCTATGACCAACACCGATACGGCCGATATCGAGTCGACGGTGGCGCAGGTGACGGCGCTGGCGCAGGCGGGGTCCGAACTCGTGCGCATCACCGTCGATCGCGACGAGGCGGCAGCGGCCGTGCCGCATATTCGCGACAGGCTCGACAAGAAGGGGATCGATGTCCCGCTTGTCGGCGATTTCCATTACATCGGCCACAAGCTTCTCGCGGACCATCCCGCCTGCGGCGAGGCGCTTGCCAAATATCGCATCAATCCCGGCAATGTCGGCTTCAAGGAAAAGAAGGACCGGCAATTCGCCGCGATCGTCGAGCTTGCCGCGAAACACGGCAAGGCCGTGCGCATCGGCGCCAATTGGGGCTCGCTCGACCAGGAGCTGCTGACCCATCTCATGGACATCAACCAGGCGTCGGACCGGCCGCTCGACGCGCGCGCCGTAACGCGCGAGGCGCTCGCCCGCTCGGCGCTGCTGTCGGCGAAGCGCGCCGAAGAGATCGGCCTGCCGCGCAACCGCATCGTGATCTCGGCCAAGGTCTCCGCGGTGCAGGACCTCATCGCCGTCTATCGCATGCTCGCCGCGCGCAGCGACTATGCGCTGCATCTCGGCCTGACCGAGGCCGGCATGGGCTCGAAGGGAATCGTCGCCTCGAGCGCCGCGCTCGGCGTGCTGCTGCAGGACGGGATCGGCGACACCATCCGCGTCTCGCTGACGCCGGAGCCTGGCGGCGACCGCTCGCTCGAAGCGCGCGTCGCGCAGGAAATCCTGCAGACCATGGGCTTTCGCACTTTCGTGCCGCTCGTCGCCGCCTGCCCCGGCTGCGGCCGCACGACCTCGACGGTGTTTCAGGAGCTCGCGCGCGACATTCAGGAGCATATCCGCGCGCGCATGGCCGTCTGGCGCGGACAGTTCCCCGGCGTCGAGACGCTCAATGTCGCGGTGATGGGCTGCATCGTGAACGGGCCGGGCGAGTCGAAACATGCCGACATCGGCATTTCCCTGCCCGGCACTGGCGAGACGCCCTCGGCGCCCGTCTTCATCGACGGCAAGAAGGCGATGACGCTCAAGGGCGAAGGCATCGCCGAGGAATTCACCCGCATCGTCGACGATTACGTGCTGCGCCGTTTCGGCGGCGGCGAGAAGGGCGAAGCGGCGGAGTAAGCAAACGCCTTCGCTTTCGCGCGTGTCATGGCCAGGCTTGTCCCGACCATCCACGCAAAGAAGCGCGATGACGACGGGATGCCCGCGACAAGCGCGGGCATGACGCTTGATATCTCAAAGTTGTGCGTTTTCCGCCGACGCTTCCAGCGCCGCCGCGGCTTTGCGCAAATCGCGCCAGGCGGCGGGCTTCAGCGCCGGGCTTTTCAGCATGGCGTCGAGGCTCGAGAAGACGAAGGCGCGCGTGGCGTGATCGCCGCAGCGGATTTCGAATGATTTGCCGCGCAGCTTCGAGAGGGGCTCGCTTGTCTCGAGCAGAATGCGCGCCGGCGTCTCGCCGAAGAGCAGCAGAACCTCCGGCCTCGCCAATTCCACATGTCGCCGCGCGAAGGGCGCGAAGATCGTCGCCTCCTGCTCCGTTAAGGGCTTGTCGCCCGGCGGACGCCAGGGCGAGACATAGGCGAGACAGGCGCTTTGGCGATCGAAGCCGATGGCGCGCAGCATATTGTCGAGCAGCGCCGCCGAGGAGCCGCTGAAAGCTTCGCCGCTCGCCTCTTCCGTTGCGCCGGGGGCGGCGTCGAAAACCATCAGCCTTGCGCCGGGCGCGCCGGCCGAAAACAGAAAATGCTGGGCCATGTCGCGAAAGGGCGCATGGGAGAAATCGGCGAGGCGCGCCGACAGCGCATCGAGATCGCGCGCATTCGCCGCCTCCTGCCCAGCGGCGCGCGCGGCCTCCTCGGGCGCGGCGAGCG
>NZ_JAZHYN010000006.1:0-101049 GCF_036576025.1 Methylocystis borbori
GGAAGCGGCGCCCGCCGCTGAACCCGAGCCGCCGCCGCCCCCGCCCGCCCCGGCGAAGCCGAAACCCAAGCCGAAGCCGAAGCCCAAGCCGAAGCCGGCGGCTCCCGCGGAGGAGCCGGCCCAATAGGGCCGCTCCTTAAGGACGCAGAACGGCGAGGCGTGCGACATGACCAGCGAGACGGCGCGTTTCGTCGGCGACATCCCCGCGCATTATGACCGCGGCCTCGGTCCGGTAATTTTCGAGGATTACGCCGCGGACATCGCCAGGCGGACGGCGCTTGGCGCGCCGCGGGACGTGCTGGAGATCGCCGCCGGGACGGGGATCGTCACGCGCAAGCTGCGCGACGCGCTCGATCCACAAGTCCGGCTGACGGCGACCGATCTCAACGAACCGATGCTCGATGTGGCGCGGGGAAAGTTCCGCGCAGGCGAGGAGGTCGCCTTCGAGACGGCCGACGCCGTTTCCCTGCCTTTCGTGGATGAGGGTTTCGACGCGGTCGTCTGCCAGTTCGGCCTGATGTTCTTTCCAGATAAGGCCGCGGCGCATCGCGAGGCGCGGCGCGTGCTGCGGCCCGGCGGGCGCTATCTGTTCAGCGTCTGGGACTCGCCGAGCTACAATCCTTTCGCGCGCTTCGGGCTTGAACTCGCGGAGCGTTTTTTCCCGGCCGATCCGCCGCAATTCCTCAAGACGCCATTCTCCTACGCCGACATCGACCCGATCAAGGAGGCGCTCACCGCGGCGGGTTTCGTCAATATCGTGGTCTCCATATTGCCGCGCGTGAAGGAGATCGCCGATCCCAGGCCTTTTGCGACGGGGCTCATCTGCGGCAATCCTTTCGTCGATCAGGTTCGCGCGCGCGGCGGGGTCGCGCCGGAAACGCTCGTCGAAGAGATGACGAAACGGCTTGCGCAGGAGTTTGGCGCGGGTCCGACCCGCGTGCCGATGCAGGCGATCGTCTTCGAGGCGGCGCGCGCGTGAGGATATTTCTGGCGGTCGTCCTCGCGGCTTTCGCCGCACAGAGCGCGAGCGCCGAGAGCTGGCGCGCCTATCATAACCCGCGCTTTGGAACGACGGCGGAGGTTCCCCAAGGATGGCGGATGGGCGCGCCGCCGGAGAACAATGACGGGCGCGTTTTTACATCGCCGGACGGGCGCGCCGAGATCATTGTCTCGGGCATGTTCTCCATCGGGCCGCGCAAAGAGGAATTCGCGCTGAGACTCGGGCCGCTTGAGGGCGAGACCATCGAATATGAGCGGCGGGGCAGGGACTGGCTCGTGGTTTCCGGCGTCAAGGGCGAAAAGATCTTCTATCGAAAATCGCTGCTGTCCTGCCGCGATACGATCTGGAACAGCGTCTTTCTCGAATATCCGGCGAGCGAGAAGGACAAATACGATCCTCTGGTCGGCCATGTCGCGGCGTCGCTGCGCGCGAAATGCAAATGACGCCCGCTCATTGCGGGACGGTCATCAGCTCCAGCACATGCCCGTCCGGGCTCTTGAAATAAACGCCGCGGCCGCCGCCCCAATCATTGAGCCGGCCGTCGTCGAAGCGTCCCGGCGCGCTGCCGAAGGCGAGGGCCTTCTCCTTGACGCGGCCGAAGATCGCGTCGAAGTCGGCGTCGCTCACATGGAAGGCGTAATGTCCCGGCTCGAAGGCGGCGTGCGCGTCGAAGAGAAGAGTCAGCGCGTCATTCACTTTAACGGGCGCGAAATGACCCTTCGCGCCGTCATAATGCAGGCCGAAAATCTCCGCAAACCAGCGCGCCGCCGCTTCCTTGTCGCGCGCCGGCACGATCGTATGGTTGAGGACGATGGCCATCGCCTGAACTCCGCTTGGCCCCCGACTCTTCATATGGGGGCGGCGCGGGGCGCGTCACAAGCGTCGCCGTCGCGCCAATGCGCGTAGAGCGTTCCATCGTCCCGGCGCCGGATGCGGACGCCATAGGGAGCGCTTTCGCGATCGAGCCTGCGGGCGAGCCAGTCGGCGTCGGCGCCAGACGCGCGTTCGAGCCGGAATCGGCGCATATGCAGCGGAACAAGCGCCAGCGCGACGAGATCGCCGCTCGCCGCGTCAATATCCGCGAAATACATCAGCGAAAGATCGCCGCGAAAGCGCTCGTAACCGGAGATTCCCTCATAATCGTTGAGGAAATCGCCGCATCCGTAAAGGATCAGGCGGTTCCGGTGAACCTCCATGCCTTTCGCATGATGGGAGGAATGGCCGTGGACGACCGCGGCGTCCGCCTTTTCGATGAGTTCATGGGCGAAGCGGCGCTGATCGTCGGGAACGCCATAGCCCCAGTTCGGCCCCCAGTGAATGGAGACGATCAGAATGTCTCCCGGCCCTCGGAAGCTGTTCGCGAGGTCGCAAGCGCGCGCGGCGCTTCTTGGCGACAAGTCGGCGAGCAAATTGACGCCCGGCGCGGCGCCGGTCGCAGCCCAATCCCTCGGAGCGCCGCCGTCGGGCGAAGCGAAGGAGAGAATGAGGAGCCGCCCCTTACGCGGAATGTCGAGGATCGCCGGCCTTTGCGCCGCGTCGAGATCGCGCCCGGCGCCGGCGGTCTCGATCCCAAAATGCGCAAGCGTATCGAGCGTGTCGATGAGGCCTCGCGGTCCCCAGTCGAGCACATGATTATTGGCGAGCGCGCAGCAGTCGATGCCGGCCGCGGATAGACATGCCGCATTCGTGGGACTCACGCGATAATTGACGCTCTTGGCTTCGGCGGCCTCGTTCAGCGTCACGCTTGTTTCGAGATTGACGATCCGCGCATCTGGCGCTTTCGCCTGAAACGCTTCGAGCGCGTCCCCCCAGACATATGCGAAATCCGCCTTGCGCGGGATCGGCCCCGAGGCCTCTTCGGCGAGGCGCACATAGTCTTCGGCCGAGGAGAGATATTCCTCATAAAGCTTCGGCGGGCAGGGCGCGGGGAGTATCTGATCCACGCCCCGGCCGATCATTACGTCGCCGCAAAGAAAGAGCCGGAGCGAAGCGGCGCTCATGGGATGCGCGGAGCGCCCTCCTCGTCATCGACGGATAGAAGCGAAACGATCTCGCCCGCGACATCTTTCAGTGGCGCGCCGGCGCCGAAAACGTCGCGGTCGCCGGATAGCCAGACGGAGGCCTCCTCGATATCCGCGATCGTTGGCCGCAGCTCGAGGATCGCCGAGAGCGTGGCGTCGTCCATATCGCCCAGCGTCTCCCTCACGTCCCTGGCCGTCGCCAGCGGACGGCTCTCGTCATTTTGCGTCAATGGCCCCTCCTATTGTTAGAGCGCCGATTGCTGACCTCCTCAGCCTGCGCGTTTCGACGGGCGCCGAGGGCTATATTGGGAAGTTTGCGCTCGCTCGACAATCCGACCTATCGCCACGCTTCGCCGTTATGTCCCAGATTGATAATAGTTATTGAAGGAGCCATATTCCGGTAGCGGAGGAAGCTTATGGCCATCAGCGCAGATTTAGGCGACAAATTGGAAGCCTTCGTGAGCAGCCTCGTTGCGTCCGGCAGATATAATTCCAAGAGTGAGGTGCTGCGGGAGGGCGTGCGCCTCATTCAAGAGCGCGAGGCGCGTTTGGCCGCGCTGGACGTCGCCATTGCGCGCGGCGTTGCCGACGCCGAGGCCGGCAGGCTCAAGCCCGTCGACGCCGTTTTCGACCGGCTTGAGGCGAAATATGGAGGCGCCGCCAAAACGCGCCGATGATCGTCGTCCTCACGGAAGCGGCCGAGACCGATCTCGAACGCGTCGGCGACGCGATCGCGGAGTCAAGCCCGGCTCGCGCGGCAAGTTTCCTGCTAGAACTGAGGGAATGCTGCGAGGGATTGTCCTATATGCCGGAAAGATTTCAGCAGTTCCCGGTTATGAGCGCCTCGGCGTGCGACGCCGCGTTCACGGAGACTATCTGATCTTCTATCGCATTCAGCCATCGGCGGTGGAAATCCTGCATGTGCTTCACGGCGCGATGGACTATGAACGGCTGCTGTTCCCGGAATGACCATGCTTATCGACACCCACTGCCATCTCGATTTCCCCGACTTCGCGCCGGAACAGGCCGAGGTGGTCGCCCGCGCCAAGGCGCGCGGCGTCGGGCGGATGATCACCATCTCCACCCATCTGTCGCGTTTCGACCGCGTGAAGGCGGTGGCGGAAGCCTATGACGACGTGTTCTGCACCGTCGGAACGCATCCCCATCATTCGCATGAGGAAGCGGAGCCGACGGTCGAGGCGCTGGTCGCGCTGTCGCAGCATCCAAAATGCGTGGGCCTCGGCGAAGCGGGGCTCGACTATCACTACAATCATGCGCCCCGCGAACTGTCGCGGCGCGTCTTTCGCACCCATATCGCAGCGGCGCGCGAGAGCGGCCTGCCGCTCGTCATCCACACGCGCGACGCCGACGAGGATTGCGCCGCGATCCTGAAGGAGGAGATGGGGAAGGGGGCTTTCCCCGCCCTGCTCCATTGCTTTACGAGCGGCCGCGCCTTGGCCGAGACCGCCCTGGAGCTTGGCCTCTATCTTTCCTTTTCCGGCGTCGTGACCTTCAAGAACGCTGAATATCTGCGCGAGATCGCCCGTGACACGCCGCTCGACCGCATGCTCGTCGAAACCGACGCGCCTTTCCTCGCGCCGACGCCGCATCGCGGAAAGCGCAACGAGCCCGCCTTTGTGGTCGATACCGCGCGCCTTCTCGCGGGGCTTAAGGGGGTGAGCGAAGCGGCGCTCGCCGAGGCCACCACAGCCAATGCGCTGCGGCTTTTTTCCAAAATGCCGGCGCTGAAAGAGGCCGCGTGACGCTCAGGATCACGATCCTTGGCTGCGGCTCGTCGGGCGGCGTGCCGCGCGTCGGGCAAGGCTGGGGAAAATGCGATCCCGGCAACCCCAAGAACCGGCGCCGGCGCTGCTCGATCCTCGTCGCGCGCGGACCCCAGGGGGCGGCGACGCAAGTCCTCGTCGACACCGGCCCGGACCTGCGCGAGCAGCTCATTGACGCCGACGTCAAGCGGCTCGACGGCGTGCTCTATACGCATCCGCACGCCGACCACACTCATGGCGTCGACGACGTGCGCGGGCTCGTCATCATGAGCGGCCGGCGTATCCCGGCCTATATGGACGAGCCGACCTCGCGCGCCTTCGCCGCGAAATTCGGTTACGTCTTCGAGACGCCGCCGGGCAGTTTCTATCCGCCGCTGATGATCGAGCATCGGCTGCATCTGGGGCGCGCCGTCTCGATCGAAGGGCCGGGCGGCGAGATCGGCGCGACGCCGTTCCGCCTCGATCACGGCGATATGGACGCGCTCGGCTTTCGTTTCGACAATGTGGCCTATACGCCGGACCTCCATGCCATACCGCCCGAGAGCGCCCAATATCTCGAGGGGTTGGATCTCTGGATCATCGACGCGCTGCGCCATCAGCGCCATGGCACGCATCTTTCGGTCGGACAGGCGCTGGAGTTCATCGCGCATTTTCGCCCGAAGCGCGCCGTGCTGACGGACCTGCATGTCGATCTCGATTACGACGCGCTTTCGGCGACGCTGCCGGAAAATGTCACGCCGGCTTATGACGGAATGCGGCTCGAAGCCTGATCGCCCGGATACGCCAGATTAGGTTCCATAATATCGATTATGCGAATCTAGGATCTTAGATTCCAAAGCCGCAAGTGGGTTCCCTCGTCTTCTCAAATGAGGTCTCCGGTTTCCTGCCTCGCGGCGCGAACCTATGTCGACGGCTTTCTTGAGGAGGCTTCGCTTTCGCGGGCGTGTCGCCTCCGAAGCCGAGCCGCGACGCTCGCGACAGAGCCAAGGCGCGACTGCAAATTTTCCAACCTCGGCGCGCCGCGCGCGCAAAACCCGGCTAACACGCTGCAAAAGCTGCCATTAAGCCCGGCCGCCGGAAAATTCGCAGCGTTTCAAACTGTGGCGATCGTTGGGATTTTTGGATCCGCCTACGGAATTCTCTGGCCTTCAAGGGCAAAATTCTGATAAAAGGCTCGTTGCGCGGGACTATATGGCATTCAACAGGCACATCATCGTCGTTTCCGAGCGGACGCCTTTCGGCGCCCGGGCGGGAACGTCTGGGCGCACGCGTTTGACATAGCAGTCTTGCCGTTTTTGGCGGAGACGAGCACTAGACATGAGCAAAGGTAGAGATTTCCGGGGCCCCCGCAAGCGCGGATTCGATGACGACGCCCCGTTCGGTTATGATGCGCCGCGACCGAGCAGCCGGCCGCCGCGCTCGCCATTCGGAGGCGGGGGATTTCCAGACGCCCCGCCGCCGTCATTGAACGAGCCCGCCGTCGAAGCCATCGTCAAATGGTTCAAATCCGATAAGGGCTTCGGCTTTGTCGAACTGGCCAATGGCACCGGCGACGCCTTTCTTCATATCGGAGCGGTGCAGGCCGCTGGATATGACACTTTGCCGCCGGGCGCCAAGCTTCAGGTCCAAGTGACGAGTTCGGTGAAGGGCCAGCAGGTCGCGCGCATTCTCGAAGTCGATCTCGCCGGCGCCTCCGAGCGCGCCCCCCCGCCGAGAAGCGGCGGCGGCGGCGGTTTCGGTGGCGGAGGCGGTTTCGACAGTCCCCGGCCCCGCCGCCAGGCGCCCGATCCGTCGACCGCCGTGACAGTCTCCGGCAAGGTCAAATGGTTCGACGAAACCAAGGGCTTTGGCTTCGTTCAATCCAACGACGGCGGCAAGGACGTTTTCGTCCATATCTCGATCCTCGGACCCTCGGGCGTGAACCGCCTGGCTGAGGGTCAGCCGGTGACGATGCAGGTCGTCGATACGGCGAAGGGCCGCGAGGCGCTGTCCATCAACCTGGACTAAACACGCCATCCGCATCTGCGCCGCGTCCTCTCTTCGGGGAGCGCGGCGTTTTCTTTTGAGGGACCCTGTCATGTCCGGCCGTCCGCCCGGCGACGTCGCCCGTCTTATCGAGATCATGGCGGCGCTGCGCACGCCGGGCAGCGGCTGTCCCTGGGATCTCGAGCAGGATTTCCGCTCGATCGCGCCTTATACGATTGAAGAGGCCTATGAGGTCGCCGAGGCGGTCGAGCGCGGCGATCTCGACGAATTGAAGGATGAGCTGGGCGATCTCCTGCTGCAGGTCGTCTTTCACGCACGCATGGCGCAGGAAACCGACGCTTTCGCCTTTGCGGACGTGGTCGACGCGATCTGCGCCAAACTCATCCGCCGGCATCCGCATGTCTTTGGCGATGGCGGAAGCGTCGATTCCGAGCGGGTCGCCGCACAATGGAGCGAGATCAAGGCGCGCGAAAAGGCGGAGAAAGGCCAGGCGCCCGCAAGCCTTCTCGAAGGCGTTCCTCTCGCCCTGCCCGCGCTTACCCGCGCCGTGAAACTTCAGCAAAAGGCGTCGGCGGTCGGCTTCGACTGGAACGACGCGCGGCATGTGCTCGGCAAGATTCGCGAGGAGACCGAAGAGGTCGCCGCCGAACTCGCCGCGCCGGGCGCGGTCGCCTCGCCCGCCCTGGAAGAAGAGGTCGGCGACCTGCTTTTCGTCGTCGCCAATCTCGCGCGCCACGCCAAGGTCGATCCCGAACAGGCGCTGCGCGCCGCCAACGCCAAATTCGAGCGGCGCTTCCGCCATATTGAGCAAAGACTCGCCGCGGCGGGGCGCGCGCCGGCGCAGGCCTCGCTCGACGAGATGGAAGAATTGTGGGTCGAGGCGAAAGGCTTCGAAAAGGCGCGCTAAAGCCGGCGCGCTCGGTCTACGACGCCGCGCGCCGGCGCTTCCCGCCCCGCTCCCGCACAATTTCGGCTTGCGGAAAGCGCCGGGCGACGCTTGCGGAACGCTCGCGATCGACGCGCACGACGAGGCGAACGCCGCCTTGCGGCAGCGCGTCGCGTTCGAGAACTTCGGTGTGGGCGTGAAGCCAGGCGAGCCCGGCGCCGTCGGCCGCGTCGAGATCGAGTTCGAGCTTCACGCGTCCGGCCGCGAGCGTCTCCTCGATTCGCGCCAGCAATTCGTCGAGCCCTTCGCCCGTCAGCGCCGAGACGAGCGTCGGGCGCCGGCGCGCCTCGATCCCGCGCGCGGCGAGACGCAGAGCCGCAAGCCGCTCGGGATCGAGCGCGTCGATCTTGTTCCAGACTTCCAAAATGCGCCCTTCCTCGGCGCCCTTGAGCCCGAGTTCGGCGAGAATGGCTTCTACATCCTTCGCCTGCGACTCCCAATCCTCATGCGACACGTCCCGCACATGCAGGACCACGTCGGCGAGCATGACTTCTTCGAGCGTCGCGCGGAAGGCCGAGACCAGCATGGTCGGCAGATCGGAAATGAAGCCCACCGTGTCCGAGAGCAGCGCGCGCGCCCCATGCGGCAGGCGGATCTGGCGCAGCGTCGGATCGAGCGTCGCGAACAGCATGTCCCGCGCCAGGACTTCCGCTTTGGTCAGCCGATTGAAAAGCGTCGATTTGCCGGCGTTGGTGTAGCCTACAAGCGCGACGACGGGATAGGGAACGTCGCGGCGCGTCTTGCGATGCAGCGCCCGCGTGCGCTTGACCTTGTCGAGATCGTGCTCGATGCGGCGCATGCGCTCCTCGATCAGGCGGCGGTCGGTCTCGATCTGGGTCTCGCCGGGTCCGCCCAGGAAGCCGAAGCCGCCGCGCTGGCGCTCCAGATGGGTCCAGGAGCGCACGAGCCGCGATTTCTGATAGGCGAGATGCGCGAGCTCCACCTGCAGCGCGCCCTCCTTGGTGCGCGCGCGCTCGCCGAAGATTTCGAGGATGAGGCCGGTGCGGTCGATGACCTTGGCGTCCCAGGCTTTCTCCAGATTGCGCTGCTGCACGGGCGAGAGTTGGCAGTCCATGCTGACCAGCGCCGCCTCCCGTTCCTTGACGATTTCGGCAATCTCCTCGACCTTGCCCTTGCCGAGATAGGTCGCGGGACGAACTTCGTTCAAGGAAACTGAGATTTCCCCCACGACTTCGAGGTCGATCGCCTGCGCCAGGCCGACCGCCTCCGCGAGCCGCGCCTGAGGATCGCGCCCGAGCTGCGCCGCGCTTTGCGCGAGATAAGGCGCTACAACCAGGGCGCGGGTCGCGACGCGCTTCTCACGCGACACGCGCTTTGCTTCGAATTTCGCGTTCAATCCGTCTACCGCTGCTTATCGCCCTGCCCGTCATCGTCGCCGGGCTCAAACATCTGTATGGGGTGTCCGGGCATGATCGTCGAGATGGCGTGCTTATAGACGAGTTGAGAATGGCCATCTCGCCGCAACAACAGGCAGAAATTGTCAAACCAGGTGACAATGCCCTGCAGTTTGACGCCATTGACAAGGAAGATGGTGAGCGGGACTTTATTCTTCCTGACGAAATTCAAAAATGTATCTTGCAGATTCTGCGAACGTTCTGACGACATCGGCTGTCCTGTTCTCTTTTTTTGTTGAGCCGAGCGGTTTGACGCCGCCCCCTTGGGATCGTTTTTATTTTTTCGCCGCCAAGCTTCATTAGAACCTCTCGAATGGCGAAGCGCAAGGCGGATTGGTCGAAAGCGCCGGCGGCGACCTCGACGCGCATATAGCGGGCTTATCCCGAGCGACCAAGCGCGGCGTGTGAAAGTATATGATGTAGAACATTAAGAGATAGCCTTAAATAACTGATATTAAGATTCGATAAGAAGCGACTTCAGTTTTCGGTGTAAGGCGGATCGCTCCATCCCGATGAATTCGGCGGTGCGTGAAATATTGCCGGAGAAGCGGTTGAGCTGGGCCACGAGATATTCGCGCTCGAAGACTTCGCGCGCCTCGCGCAGCGGCAGGCTCATCAGTTTTTCGCCGCGCACCCCGGCCGGCGTCGCGGGCACGAGCTCCCCGACGTCAGGCGGCAGCATCTCCGCCGTGATGACCGCGCCGGCGTCCCCGGAGGTCAGGATCATCAGCCGTTCGACGTTGTTTTTCAACTGCCGAATGTTGCCGGGCCAATCGTGCAACTGGAGGACGGCGAGCGCGTCCTCGGCGATCCTGCGCCGCGGCATGCCCGAGGCGAGCGACATATTCTCCATGAAATAATTGATCAGCGCCGGAATGTCCTCGCGCCGCTCTGCGAGCGAGGGCACGCGGATCGGGACGACGGCAAGGCGATGGAAGAGATCCTCCCGCAGCGTCCCTTCCTCGATCGCCGAGGCTAGGTCGCGCGCCGAAGAGGAGATGATCCGCACGTCCACCTTGACCTTCTGCGCGCCGCCGACCCGCTGGAAGGTCTGATCGACGAGCACGCGCAGGATTTTCGCCTGCGTGTCCTTGGGCATGTCGGCGATTTCGTCGAGGAACAGCGTGCCGCCATGCGCCTCTTCCAGCGCGCCGATCTTGCGCTCGCCGTCCGGCTCCTCGCGTCCGAAAAGCTCGATCTCCATATTTTCCGGGGTGATCGTCGCCGAATTAATGACGACGAAGGGGCCGCCGGCGCGGGTCGAGGCTTCGTGAATGCAGCGGGCGGCGAGCTCCTTGCCCGTGCCAGGCGCGCCGGTAATGAGCACGCGCGAATTGACCGGCGCCACGCGGGCGATGAGCTGCTGAAGCTGATGGGCGGGCGGCGAGTCGCCGACGATGCGGTCGAAGGCGCCGGCGCGTTGGCGCAGCGCCGAAAGCTCGCGTCTCAACTGATAGGCTTCGAGCGCGCGTTCGGCGACGAGCACCAGCCGGTCCGCCTTGAACGGCTTCTCGATGAAGTCATAGGCGCCAATCTTGATGGCGCTGACCGCCGTCTCGATATTGCCATGGCCCGAGATCATCACGACGGGCAGGCCCTTGTGCTGTTTCTGCACGACTTCGAGCACCTGCAGCCCGTCGAGCCGCGAGCCCTGCAGCCAGATGTCGAGGAAGACGAGATGCGGCCGCCGCGCGGCGATCGCCGCGAGCGCCTCGTCGGCGTCCTTGGCGGTGCGAACGCCATGTCCTTCGTCGCTCAAAATGCCGGCGACCAACTCCCGTATATCTTCTTCGTCGTCAACGATCAGTATGTCGCTCGCCATCACGCCCCGCTTTGTCCCGCCTGCCCCGCTTGGGCATGCGGCCCCTCCGTTTCGCCGCTCGCCGTTGGCGGCTCGCGTTTTGTCCCCGTCTCGTCGGCGAGCGGCAAGATCAGCCGCACGCAGGCGCCCCGCCCTGTGGGCGCGTCCAGCAATTCCAGGCGGCCGCCGTGATCCTCGATGATTTTCGCGACGATCGGCAGGCCAAGGCCGGTTCCGTCGGACCGCGTCGTCATGTAAGGCTCGAGCAGGCGTTGCCGGTTCATGGCCGGGAAGCCCTTACCATTATCGATCACGTCGATTTCGGCCATGCGGTCGCGCACATCGAGGTTGATCTCGATTCGTCCTTTCTCCTGCGCGTCCTTTTCTTCCCTGGCGGCGATGCCCTCCGCGGCGTTTTTGATGATATTGGTGAGCGCTTGCGACAGCAAACGCCGGTCGATTTGGGCGAAAACGGGCGTTTCCGGCAAATTCTCGACAATATCTATGTCAGCGTTGCCGACGCGCATGAGAAAGACCACGCGCCGAATGCATTCGTTGAGATCGTCGCGTTCCGGCCGCGCCTTGGGCATGCGCGCGAAGGACGAAAATTCGTCCACCATTCTTTTGATGTCGTCGACCTGACGCACGATCGTATCGGTGCATTGGTCGAAAATGTCGCGGTCCTCCTGAATGACCTTGCCGTATTTGCGGCGAAGCCGCTCGGCCGAAAGCTGGATCGGCGTTAACGGATTCTTGATCTCATGCGCGATGCGCCGCGCGACGTCGGCCCAGGCGGAGGTGCGCTGCGCCATGACGAGATCGGTGATGTCGTCGAGCGTGACGACGAAATTGGGATGGCCTTCCTTCGCCCGCGCGGAGGTCACGCGCACATTGAAGGTGCGCTCCGAGGCGCCGCGCTTGACGGTGATCTGGCTTTGCACGGCGCGCGGAAAGATTTCTCCGGCGTCTTTCAGGATTGGCGCGATTTCCGGCAGCACGGCGGCGACCGACACGCCGATGGCGGGCTTGCCTTGATCGGCGGCGAAAGACAGTTCCTCCGCCGAGCGGTTCAGCACGGTGACGACGCCCTCCGAGTCGACCCCGATCACTCCCGCCGGCACGCCGGCGAGAACGGCTTCGGTGAATTCGCGGCGTTCGTCGTTGATGCGATTCGCCTCGATCAGCCGGGTCTGCTGCAGATTGAGCTCCGTCGTCATATTGTTGAACACTTCGCCAAGGCGTGAGAGCTCCCCTTGCGCCTTGTCGACGGTGACGCGCACGTCGAGATTGCCGGCGGAAACCGCGTCCGTCGCGGCGATGAGCGCGCGGATTGGGTTCACGAGGCGGTCAGCAAAATCCAGTCCGAACCAGATCGACGAGAGCAGCATGATCGTCGTCAGCAGCGCATACATCAGCACGAAGGCGCGTTGCACCGCGGCGCGATAGGAATCGAACTTGTCGTAATTGCTGATGAGGCTTTGCGCCTGCTTGGGAAACTCCACGGCGATCGGGTCGATCGGCCGCGTCACGTAAAGAAACGTGTCCTGAAAGGCGTTCAAGACGCGCAACGCGACGAAGCTGTTGCCGTCGTCGATGACGAGGCAGAGCGGCTCCCCGCGCCGCGCATCGTCGAATTCCGCCTGCGGCGGCGCGATGACGATCGCCGCGGCGTTTTGCGCCACGTCGATGCGGTCGACGATTTCGCCCGAGGATTTGACGAGCGCCGCGACCGAGAAGCCAAGAAAATAAGCGCGGGACTGAAAGATCTGATGGAAATAGGGACGATCCGTATTGAAGAGGATCGCCGCGCGGTCGAGGTCGGAGGCCGTGAGCTGCGCCTCCTGCAACAGCGCCCGGCACTGGCTTTCGCGAAAAATCGCCGCCGCCTCCGCCGTATTGTGGACGAAATGCTTGACGCTCGCCATGAAGGCGGGGTTGAGCACCCGCTCCAGCGTGAGCGAGCCCGCGATCGCGAGCATGATCGCCGGGATCAGCGCGATGATCGCAAAATAGCCGACCGTGCGCACATGCAGCCGCGCCGCCGCCGCCCCGCTCCGCCAGACCAGATAGAGCCGCCAAACCTTGACAAGCACCATGCCGAGCAGAACGGCGACCGAGAGTCCGTTGAGGACAAGCAGCGGCAGCAGCCGGTCGTCCGTGGGCGACACCGCCCCGAATTCCGCGACGACGAGGAAAGTGGCCAAGGCGCAGCCGACGGCGCCGACCACGATGATCGGACCGAGCCAGCTGCGAAGCGGCGCTCTGCCTTTTGCAAGCGGCTGAGAAGCCGGATCTTCGGTCAGGGCCATGCCGTTTGTATAGGCTCCGCCGGAGCCGGTTGCAATTCAACGGGCTTTTCCCGTCTTATCTCCGGATGGCACGGATCAAGCGACGCCGAGAGGGGCGCTGTTCCTCGGAGCCTCGCGCTCCACGCCCTCGAAGGTCCATGATTTATCGAAGGAATCCATGACGTTTTCGCGCCGGTCGGCCGCGACGAGCGCGCAATAGCGCCGCAATTCCTGCATCAGCCGCTCCTCTTCGCGCGCCTCATGGGCCGTTAACGCTTTCAAAAATTCGCGGTCGCGGCGCAGCGTGTCGAGCGGCGTCCTTTCGATATGGTCGAGCGCGGAGCGCAGCACCTGACAGGCGACGCCATTGGCGACCGCGGCGATATATTGGAGTTGGGCGAGGCGCTGCGGCGCGACTCCCTTGCCGCGCAGACGCAGGCGCGCCTCGAAGAGATAATAGCGCAGGAGATGGCAAAGCCCTTCGGCGGTGAAATTGCGGCGGTGGAAGGTTTCGATCATCCACTCGTAATAAATGTCGAGTTTGGGATCGAGGAAGCTGTAGTCCGGCTGGAACTCGGTTCCCGCAAGCCGCCCCTCGGAGAGGAGCCGCTCTCGAATGGGCGTGCCGGCGTAAGGCAGCATCCGACAGAAAGGCGCGACCGACCAGCCATCGCCCACGAAGGCGTCGAGAAAAGCGATATTGTTGCGGATCGTCTCGAAGGTCGAATAAGGCTCCATCAGCATGAAGCCGAAATCGAAGGAGAGCCCCAGCGACTTCAATATCGCGCCGGCGCGGATGTGGCGCTGCGGCCCGAGCTTCTTGTTCATCGTGGCGAGGCTCGTCTCGTCGCCCGACTCGACGCCCATATAGACATGCGTCAGCCCGCCGGCCATGAGGCGGCGGATGGCGGCCTCGTCGATCTCGTCGGAGCGGCAGCTGATCTTGAAGGCGATGTCGCCGGCGTAGCCCTCGTCGACGAGCCGGTCGGCGATTTTTCCCGCCCATTCGCGGGCGCGCCGCCCGGTCGCAAGAAAATCATCGTCCTGAAACAGGAAGACGGGAACCGAACGGCGCTCGTGCAGATCGATCATCTCATCGACCACGGCGTCGGGCCGGCGCAGCCGGCGCAGCTGACCGCCCTGCGCCTCATAGAACGGCCGGATCGAGCAAAAGCTGCAGTCCCACGGGCAACCCCGGCTGCCGAGAACCGACGCGGTCGAGAGGGCGTGGCTCTCATAGTTGATCGTTTCGCGATCGGGCCATGGCAAGGCGTCGAGATCGGCGAGCGGCTCGCGCAAGCAGGCGGCGTGAATAGCGCCATCGGCGCCGCGAAAGGCGATTCCAGCCGTCTCCCGCCAATCGGCGCCACGCGATAAATTGTTGAGCAGAGAGACGAGGGTCAATTCGCCGTCGAAGCGGACGATCGAATCCAGTCCCGGCGCCCCGCGCAGGACCTCCTCATAGGCGAAGCTCGGATAATGGCCGCCCATGCTGATATGGGCGCTCACGCCCGCTTCGCGCAGCGCCGCAACCGCGGCCGCGAAGCCCGGCGTCATATATTGAAAGATCAGCGAAAGCCCGACGAAGTCATAGCCGCCGTCAAGGACCTGCCGCGCCAAGGCGGAGGGATCGGCCTCATAAGTGGCGATCTCCGGCGCATGGCCGGCGCTGCGCGCGGCCGACGACAGGTAACGAAGCCCGAGATTGTCCTGATCCTGAAATCCGACAAGCAAGGCCCGCTGCGGCCGGCCGCTCTCTCTTTGCGGTATGGCGTTCATGACGCCCTCCAATGTCTTTTCGAAACTGACGGTTTGATAAAATTTCGTGCCGCGCGGCGGCGGCCGCCCGCGGCGCGGGCGGCCAAAGCGGAAAGTCGCGCTACTTCACATTTTTGAGCTGCGTGTTGATCGCTTTTTCCTGGGCGTCGAGCCTCACGCGCTGCGACTTGATCTGCTCGAGCGCCATCTCAAGTTGTGGACGCGTCAATTGAGACAGATCGAAAGGCGCCGGATCGATGATCGGTCCCGGAGGCAAGGGATTTGGCCATGGAAACGGCGGCCAACGCGGCGGCCAGGGGCGCGGGAAGGGCCAATGCGGCCACGGCCACGGGTCTGGCGGCGGATCGGTGACCCCTCCTCCCGGAACATGGCCGAGAGCAGACTCAAGACGGTCGATGCGGGCGGTCAATTTGGCAATGTCGTCGGCCATGAAACGCTCCTATCGAAATGAGCGGTCTGTTGAAAATGTCGAGCGACGACCGCTCAAACCCCAATAAATCCGGTCGAAAGCGTTGACCGGCGGGTCATGCTATCCCCACCGTTGCGCAATTGGCATGGTCCAAATGAATGAGAAGGCGATGCGCCCGCCTTATCGCGGCGAGCGCATCAGCCTGATGTCGAGGTCGTTGACCTTCTTGCGCAGCGTGTTGCGGTTGAGGCCCAAAAGCTCCGCCGCCTTAATCTGATTGCCGCGCGTCGCCGCGAGCGCCGCCGAGACGAGCGGAATCTCGATCTCGCGGATGATGCGGTGATAAAGGCCCGGCGGCGGCAATTGATCGCCATAGTCGCGGAAGAGCTTGGCGAGATGCAGTTCAACCGAGCTCGAGAGCGTCTGGCCGTCCGGGAGTTCGCGCGACTGCGCGCCGGCCGCCGCCTTGTCGCCCGGGTCCGCCTGCCGCAGCTCGTGTTCGAGCTCGGCTTCGACGAGCTGGTCGGAGATCACCTCCTGCGGATGCAGCGCCGCGAGACGGCGGATGAGATTCTCCAATTCGCGGATATTGCCCGGCCAGCGATATTTCTTCATCCGGTCGAGCGCCGCCTGATCGATATATTTCTGCGGCAGACCCTCGCTCGCCGCCACCTTGAAGAAATGGTGGACGAGATCGGGAATGTCCTCGGCGCGCTCGCGCAGCGGCGGCAGGCGCAGCGGCACGACGTTGAGGCGGAAATACAGGTCCTCGCGGAAGAGGCCCTGCTGGATGAGGATGCGCAGATCCTTATTGGTCGCGGCGATGATGCGGACGTTGGTCTTGATCGGCGTGCGCCCCCCGACCGTCGTATATTCGCCCTGCTGCAGCACGCGCAGGAGCCGCGTCTGCGCCTCCATCGGCATGTCGCCGATCTCGTCGAGAAAGAGCGTGCCGCCTTCCGCCTGTTCGAAGCGCCCGGCGGAGCGCTGATTGGCGCCGGTGAAGGCGCCCTTCTCATGGCCAAAGAGTTCGCTCTCGATGAGGTCGCGCGGAATGGCCGCCATATTGACGGCGACGAAGGGCCCCTTCTTGCGCTTGCCGTAATCGTGCAGGGCCCGGGCGACGAGCTCTTTGCCGGTGCCCGACTCGCCGTTGATCATGACGGTGAGGTCGGTCTGCATCAGCCGCGCGAGCGAGCGATAGATTTCCTGCATCGCCGGGGAGCGGCCGACGAGCGGCATCCCCTCGATTTCCTCATGGCCAGTGTCTTCGGGATGTTTGCGCGGCTCGGCCATGGCGCGGCCGACGATGCCGACGAGCTCCTTAAGGTCGAAGGGCTTGGGCAGATAGTCATAGGCGCCGCGCTCAGACGCCCGAATGGCCGTCATGAAGGTGTTCTGGGCGCTCATGACGATGATCGGCAGTTCCGGCCGCAGCTTCTTGATCCGCGGCAGAAGCTCGAAGGCGTTTTCGTCCGGCATGACGACGTCGGTCACGACCAGATCGCCCTCGCCCGACTGCACCCAGCGCCACAGCGTGGCCGCGGCGCCGGTGGTGCGCACTTCATAGCCTGCCCGGGAAAGCGCCTGCGCGACGACCGTGCGGATGGAGGCGTCGTCGTCGGCGACCAGAATTTCGCCTCGCGTCATCGATTTTTTCTCCCGCTCCTGCGAGATATCACGCGCGCCGCTCCTCGCGCGGGTCGGACCTTTTGGTTCGGTACATGGGCATCAGCACGCGAAACGTCGTGCGTCGGGGGAGAGATTCGCATTCGACAATGCCGCCGTGGTCGTTGACGATCTTGGCCACAAGTGCAAGTCCGAGGCCAGTTCCCGAAGATTTCGTCGTGACAAAGGGGTCGAAGAGATGCGCGGCGATATCGTCGGGCACGCCGGGGCCGTTGTCGCGCACGCAGAATTCGAGCGGCAGGCCGATCGGGTTCTTGTCCCCGAGCGCGCGCAGGCTGACGCCCGGCCGGAAGGCGGTCGACAATTCGATCTCGCCGTCGACCGCCTCGCCTACCGCCTCGGCGGCGTTCTTCACGAGATTGAGGAAGGCCTGAACGAGCTGGTCGCGATTGGCGTAAACGGGCGGCAACGACGGGTCGTAGTTTTCGACAAAACGCACGTTGCGCGCGAATCCCGTCTGGGCGACGCGCTTCACATGATCGAGGACAGAATGAATATTGACCTGCTCGCGCTTTAAGGGCCGGGCGTCGGAGAAGACCTCCATGCGGTCCACCAGCCGCACGATGCGGTCGGTCTCCTCGCAGATCAGCTGGGTAAGCGCCCGATCGGCGTCGGAGAGCGACGTTTCGAGCAATTGTGCGGCGCCGCGAATGCCGGACAGCGGATTCTTGATCTCATGCGCCAGCATGGAGGCGAGCCCGGATACTGAGCGGGCGGCGCCTCGATGCGTCAGTTGCCTGTCTATTTTATCGGCAATTGTCCGTTCCTGGAGCATGACCAGCACCATCCCTTCGCCCTCCGGCAGCGGCGCGCAATGCACGTCGACGCGCCGGTCCGACTCCTGCCCCGGCCGGCCGAGGTCCACCTTATATTCGTTGATCGTGGCGCCGCGTTCTCGCACCTGCTGGATGAGGGTGATGAGCGGCGAGCCGAAGGGCAGCAGCCGGTCGAGCGTATGGCCAATGAGCAAGGGCTTGCTCATTTCGAAAAAGGCCTCGGCGGCTGCGTTGGCGTCCTCGATCGCTCCGTCGCGGGCGACGGTGAGAATGGCGTTCGGCAGGGCTTCGAGCACGCAGGAGCGGCCCGTCCCATTGATGATGTCGAGCGGGCGAAATCCGCCTGCCCCGCAAGGCGGGCCGTTATGGCCGGCGCTATCCGACATACTCATGCGGCGATCTCCCGTTCCGCCGTTTTCATAAAAATAGCCTCGATGAGCCGCGCCGCCTCCTCCGGCGACTCGGTCGTCACCAGCACGCGGCGCGATTCGGCGTCGACTCCGCCGCCAAGGCGATCGACATAGGTGGCAAGATGTTTGCGCGCGTGGCGCAGGCCCGCGGAGACGCCCATCATGAGCAACAGCCCTTCGAGATGTTCGCGCGCGATTTCCGCGCGCGCGGCGGGGCTCGGCGCCCCGCGGCGCCTGCCGCTCGAAAGATAATACGCTATGTCGCCGACAAGCCAGGGCTGGCCAAGCGCCGCGCGGCCGATCATGACGCCGTCGGCGCCGGAATGGGCGAGCATTTGCGCTGCGTCCTCCTCGCTCGCGCAATCGCCATTGGCGATTACGGGGATGCGCACGGCGGCCTTCACCGCCGCGATGGCCCGCCAATCGGCGCGGCCCGTGTAAAACTGCTGGCGCGTGCGGCCATGCACGGCGATCAGCGCCGCGCCTTCCGCTTCGACGCGGCGCCCTAGCTCGGCGGCGTTACGTGTCGCGTCATCCCAGCCAAGCCGCATTTTTACGCTTAACGGAACGCGTATCGCGCTGCGCGCCGCGCGGACGAGCCGCGCCGCGTGATCGAGATCGCGCATCAGCGCCGCGCCCGCGAGCCCGCCGGTGACGCGCTTGCAAGGGCAGCCCATGTTGACGTCGATCCAATCCGCTCCGGCGTCCTCGGCGCAGCGCGCCGCCGCCGCCATTTCTTCGGGCGCGCGCGCGGCGATCTGAATGACGCGCGGCCCCTGCCCGGCGCAGCCGAGACGAAGGGCGGTTTCGCGATCGCCCCTGGCGACGCCGGCCGCGGTGATCATCTCGCTGACGGTCGCCGACGCGCCGAACCTGCCGGCGATGCGGCGCATGGCCGGATCGGTCACGCCCGCCATGGGCGCGAGCAGCGCCCGCCCCGACAGCGTCAATCCGCCAATCCGCAGAGGCGACGGCTCAAGACCAACGCCCAGTTTTTCAGCAATAGCCATCTTGCTCACATCATAAGCAGGTCGCTTCGCACATGCAACATGCCTTTTGTCACAGCTCATCGCCTTTGGCCATTTGACGACATGCGGGAAAACCGACAGAGAGCGCGTATGGGCGCGCCAGACGAAACCCCTTCCCTCGCCATTCTCATCGTCGCCGGCGGGCGAGGCTCGCGCGCGGGCGAAGGCCTGCCCAAACAATATCGCCCGCTCGCCGGAAAAGCCCTCCTGGTCCATACTTTACTGGCGATGCGCCGGGGCGCGCCCGGGGCGGCGCTGAAGGTCGTCATTCACCCGGACGATCGCGCGCTTTACGAAGCGGCCGTCGCCGAACTCGACGCCGCCGACCAAAGGGGCCTGCTGCCCCCGGCGCTTGGCGGCGCCACGCGGCAGGAAAGCGCGCGCGCCGGGCTCGAGGCGCTGGCGCGGGAAGCCTCTCCCGACATCGTGTTGATCCATGACGCCGCGAGGCCCTTCGCGGACGCCGCGCTGATCGCCCGCGCGGTCGAGGCGGCGCAGGCGCATGGCGCAGCGGCGCCGGGCGTGCGGCTCGCCGACACGGTGAAGGAGATCGACGCGGCTGGCGCGGTCGTCGCGACGCCCGACCGCGCGCGGCTGCGCGCCGTGCAGACGCCGCAGTCCTTCCGTTTCGATCTCATCCTCACGGCGCATCGCGCGGCGGCGGCGGGCGGACGCGACTATACGGACGACGCCATGATCGCCGAGGCGGCGGGCCATCGCGTGCATATCTTTCCCGGCGACGCCGCCAATTTCAAACTCACGACGCAAGAGGACTTCGCCCGCGCCATGCAGCAATTGAAGCAGGTAAATTTCGCCGATCTGCCCGACGTGCGCATGGGACAGGGTTATGACGTCCACGCCTTTGGGCCGGGAGATAAGGTCTGGCTCGGCGGCCTCGCCATTCCCCATACGCAGGGCCTCGCCGGCCATTCCGACGCCGACGTGCTGGCGCATGCGATCACCGACGCCATTCTCGGCGCCATCGCCGAGGGCGACATCGGCGCGCATTTTCCGCCTTCCGATCCGCAATGGAAAGGCGCGGCCTCGTCGATCTTTCTCGCCCACGCCTGCGAGCGCGTGCGGGCGCGCGGCGGGGCCATCGCCCATGTCGATGCGACGATCATTTGCGAAGCGCCGAAGATCGGCCCGCATCGCGAGAATATTCGGGCGAGCCTCGCCGCGATCATGGGCGTCGAGATCGGAAGGGTGGCGATCAAGGCGACGACAACCGAGAGACTCGGCTTCACGGGCCGGGGCGAAGGCATGGCGGCGCTCGCCATCGCGACCGTGCGCCTGCCGTGAGCAAGAAAGCCGCAAGTTAAGTCCCCGCGGGGAGCCCCGAGCTGACGCCGAAGCAAACTTGGCCGCGATCTGCTATAGATCCGCCTCGTAAAGCCGAGGCCCTTCCATGATCCGCGTCACCGAAGCGATCGCGCTCGACGATTCCGAGATCGTCGAGGAATTCGCGCGTTCTTCGGGGCCCGGCGGCCAGAATGTGCAAAAGGTCGAGACCGCCGTGCGGCTGCGTTTCGATCTGCGGGGCTCGCCCAATCTCCCCGAGCCGGTGAAGGCGCGGCTCGCGCGCCTCGCCGGACGCCGCCTCACCAAGGAAGGCGTGATCCTCATCGAGGCGCGCCGCCATCGCACGCAGGAGCGCAACCGCGCCGACGCGCTGGAACGCCTCATCGAACTGATCCGGATCGCGGCGGCCGCCCCGCCCCCGCCGCGCAAGAAGACCAAGCCGACGCTCGGTTCGAAGCTGAGGCGTCTCGCGGGCAAGAAGCAGCGCGGCGAAACAAAGACGATGCGCGGCCGCCCCAACCGCGATTTACGAGATACGTAATGAATGAAAATACTGATTACGTAAAAGCTAATTTGCTGCTTAAGCTGGCGCGCGCAAAGGGCTTGCGGGTCGCGACCGCCGAATCCTGCACCGGCGGGCTCGTCGCCGCGGCCTTAACCGAGATTCCCGGCTCCTCGGACGTGTTCGAGCGTGGCTTCGTCACCTATTCCAACGAAGCGAAGCGCGACATGATCGGGGTGCCCTGGCCGCTCATCGAGGCCCATGGCGCCGTCTCTGCCGAGGTCGCGCGCGCCATGGCGCAGGGAGCGCTTGCGCATTCCCTCGCCGATATCGCCGTCGCGGTCACGGGCGTCGCCGGCCCCGGCGGCGGGTCATTGGAAAAGCCCGTCGGACTCGTTCATTTCGCCTGCGCGCGTCGGGAGAGCGGCGTCGACCATGTCGAGCGGCGCTTCGGCCCGCTCTCACGCGCGGAAATTCGCGCCGCCTCGGTCGAACAAGCGCTGGATATGATGATCGGCGCTGTCAAAGCGACTTAGAGCAGGATCGTTTGAAATGGAATCGCATCGCGCTTCCATCAAGAACGATCTCGCTCTAGCGCCGTCCGTAAACCTCGTCGGCGCGCTTGGCGAAGGCGTCGGAATATTTCTGGAACGCCTTATCGAACATCGCGCCCATTAGCACGCCGAGGGCGATATTCTTGAATTCATAGGCGATATAAAAATCCACCGTCGAACGCGGCCGGCCTTCCGGCCCTGGCGACTCCTCGCGAAAGCCCCAGCGGTTGTCGAGCTTGCGAAACGGCCCATCGAGGCAGTCCACGCGAATTTCGAGCTTGTTGGCGTCGCTGGCGACCCGGCTCGTATACCGCTCGCAGATCGCCTTGAAGCCGACCTGCATCTCGACAACGAGCATCTCGACGCCCGGCGCGGTCTCGTCGCGCCGCCGAATGCGGACGGCTTCGCAGAGCGGCACGAATTTCGGGTAGGATTCGACGTCCCGCACCAGTTCGAACATTTCGACGGCGCTGTGCGGCACGAGGCGGCGATTGCGGAAGTTCTTCATGCCGCCATGCTTCTAGTTCATCCCTTGCAACCGTCAAAGCGCGCCCGCGACGCCACAGGGAACAATGGCGTCCGTGAATGGTTGAACCGTGGGGCGCCGATTTAGCTCGTTCATAAAGCCGCGTTCAATAGGAGGAAGAAATGGCCGACAAGACCAATTTCACGCCCGATGAATGGAAGAAAGTGCTCGAAGCGCCGCTGCTTGCCGGATTCGCCGTCTCGGCGGCCGACCCTAGCGGCTTTATCGGAATTCTGCAGGAGGGGTTTGCGAGCGCCAAGGCGCTGGCCGCCGCCAAGGCCGACTCCGGCGCGGACGCGCTCATCAAGGCCGTGGTCGAGGATCTGCTGACGCCGGACGGGCGCGCCGCCGCGCGCGAGGGCGTGAAAAATGTGGTGCACGGCGTTCAGCTCGGCGAGATCAAGGATCGCGCTTTGGCGGAGCTGCGCAGCACGGCGTCGATCCTCGACGCCAAGGCGCCGGGCGACTCCGCGGCCTTCAAGAAGTGGCTGAACGATATCGCCAATCTCGTCGCCGAGGCCGGCACGGAGGGCGGCTTTCTGGGCTTTGGCGGGGTGAAGGTGACTGAGGCCGAGCGCGCGACGCTCGCGGAGATTTCGACGGCTCTTCACGCATAGTTTTTTTGGCGTTTCTCCGCTTGAGCGGAGAAGGCCTCGATCTAAAACGCGTTCATGAATTATTGATACATGAACGCGTTTTGGTTCTTGAATTAACCCATTTTCTACGCCGACCCGGGAAAACGCTTGTCTTATGACTTTCCGCGCCGCTGAGGCGAGAAGGAACCGCTGGCAGAGGGTTGCCGCAGAATATAGCGGTAGACACGGTCAGTATGTCGCTCGAAGCAGTACCAAATAATCGTCGCCCAGGAAGTTGTGATGAGCAACAGGAGGACGAACACGCCAAATCCTTCGCCGTTTGGAAAGAAACGGGCCGGCGCGGCAGTTGATAGAATTAGGAAGGTCAACAGAGGGAAATGAGTAAGATATAAACTATAAGAGATTTCGGACCCCGCGAATGCGGCACAGGCGAAGCGGCGCCCGCCAATATTGGGTGAAAGCGCCAGCGCAGGCAAGGCGGCGGCCACCGCCACGCCGAGCCAAAGATCGCCGATAACATCGGGGCGCGCCTTTGACGCGACGAGCGTAAAAAAGAATAAGATTATCGCGACGACTCGGGTCGAATGACGTTTGAAAAAGAAGGTCAATTCAGGCCGATTGGCGCACCAAGCCGCCGCAGCTCCGCCGATCCAAATCAAGCCGTCTCGCAGGATGCTGGCAGGAAGAAGGAGAACCACGGCGAGGAGACCTATAAAAAGAGCTAGTCTTTCTAAGGTCGTCATCGATACGCAAGCGAGCCATGCGGCCATCGGGAAAATAATATAATACCAAAATTCATTCGCCAGGCTCCACATGGGGCCGTTGCTGCCAAATATCGGCACGGTGATTGTTTGCAAAAATGCGACATTCCCCAGAAATGCGGGCAACGACAGATCGGCTCCTATTGGTTTATGCGGGCCGGACAGAAAAACATCATAATAACGTCCGTCGTAACCTGCTCCGCCGCTCAGCAACATGCCTCCCTTATCGAAGAGAAAAGTGAGGAGAAGCGCGGGAATGACGACGATCCAGAGACGCGTTAAACGCCTCAATAAATAGCGGGACCAGAGAAAGCGCCCGGCCAATATGTCCGCTAAAGCCTGCCCTCCGACAAGAAATCCGCTCAGCGCGAAAAAAATGATGACAGCCTGATGCCCAATGCCCGTGAGAAAGTAAAAACCCTTCAACAAGAAGCCGGGTTGGTCGATTTCTCCGAGATTATGAAACACATAGGCGCGAATATGACCCGTTAAGACGAGGAAAGCGGCAAGCCCACGGAGCGCGTCAAGCGGGACAAGACGCGCTTTGTGTCGAAGAGACATAGGTTGGCGTTCTTTCTCTCGGCGGAATGGAGTTATGGCGTCTTAATCGGAGGTCTCATCAAGACTGAGCGCCCATCCGTCGCCGACATGCCAGCAATTTTTCTCTTGGGCCGGCAGTTTCCAAATTAGGCTGCGCACCTCTTTTAGCATTCCGGCCTCGAAGCTTTGGCGAAGGCGCGCGCTCTCGCCGGCGTCGACAGCCCCGAGCGGGCCTTCCGCGTAAACGAAAGATGCCGGTCCTAAAACCCTCGCTGAATAGCCTTCAGGGCGGCGTTCGACGCAGAGCGCCGCGCCACGATCGCTATGACGTCCCCCGAGCTGACGGCCTTTCTCGCCAATCACGCCGAGGGGGAAGACCAGTCGGCCGCCAGGCGCAAGACGTTCAATCCAACGGTCGGCCGGACGAGCGACGGCGAAATTCACGTAAACGCCATCCGCAAGGTCTTGGGGCCACTCCGCTCCGTCGCCGACGACCACCGAGACATTCGGGCGATCGGCAAGAAAGGCCGCCGCCTTGCCGGCGAGGACCGGATCGAATTCAACGGCGATGATATGACCGGAGGACCCGATGAGTTCCGCGAGTATCGCTGTGTAATAGCCCGTCCCAGCGCCAATATGCGTGATGCGCTCGCCCTGTCGCGGACCCAAGGCATCGAGAAGCCGGGCGTGCAGCGAGGGGCTACCATTGTTGATTCCGCGCAAAGGGTTCAGCGCGAAGAGCGCGTCCTGGTAGACAAGCGCCGGATCGGGACGAGGCAGCGATCGCAGGCGGCCGAAGGGCGAAGCGATGGTCCATGGCGGCTCGCCGAGAAAAAGCTCGCGCGGCACAGCGGCGTAAGCGGCTTCGAGGGCCGGATTGGCGACGCCGACAACCGCGAGCATTTGAGCGGCGTAGGCGCGGCGGACGATCGCGAGCTCGGCTGGAGCGAAGGCGGACCGGCCCTGCTCGGCCCCGGCATGTTCTGGGGCGATTTTTGGCATATTGGCAAAGGGCTTTCAGTTGGCCGGAGCGGCCGTCCGCATATGAAGGGCTGAATGGATATCTTTCCAGAGCCGGGCCTTATCTCCCACCCGCGTTCGCCAACGCCTGCCGAGAACGGGCCTCGCGTAATTTCGCGAAATCCTCCCCCGCGTGATGCGAGGAACGGGTGAGCGGCGAAGACGCCACATAGGAAAAGCCCTTGGCGTAGGCGAGCGTCTTATAGGATTCGAATTCCTCGGGCGTCACGAAGCCCGCGATCGGGTGGTGCTTGCGCGAGGGCTGCAGATATTGGCCGATGGTGATGAAATCCACCTCCGCCGAGCGCATGTCGTCCATGACCTGCATCACTTCGATGCGGCTCTCGCCAAGCCCCACCATGATCCCCGATTTGGTGAAGGTCGCAGGGTTCAGCTCCTTGGCGCGCTGGAGCAGGCGCAGCGAGTGGAAATAGCGCGCGCCCGGCCGCACCGACACATAGAGCGACGGGACGGTCTCGAGATTATGGTTGAAGACGTCGGGGCCGGCCTCGATAACCCGTTCCAGCGCGCCCGCCTTCCGCAAAAAGTCGGGGGTGAGAACCTCGATCGTCGTCCCGGGACAAGCCGCGCGGATCGCGGAGATGGTCCGGGCGAAATGATCGGCGCCGCCATCGTCAAGGTCGTCGCGGTCGACGGAGGTCACGACCACATGGGTAAGGCCGAGAGCGCGCGTCGCCTCCGCCACCCGCTCGGGCTCGGTCGGATCGAGCGGGGCTGGCAGGCCCGTCGCAACATTGCAGAAAGCGCAGGCGCGGGTGCAGACCTCGCCCATGATCATGAAGGTGGCGTGTTTCTTCTCCCAGCACTCGCCGATATTGGGACAGGCCGCCTCCTGGCAGACGGTGGCCAGCCCCGCCCCTTTTAAGAGGCCGCTGGTTTCGGTCCAGGCTTTGGAGCCCGGCGCCTTGACGCGAATCCAGGGGGGCTTGCGCAAGATTGGCGCGTCGGGGCGGCCGGCCTTTTCGGGATGACGCAGAGCCGCGCCTGTCTTCTTGCGCGGGTCGTCATGCAGAAGATCGAGAACGGTCAAAGGCGGCGGGCCTCCTCGCCTTTAACCTAAGCGCCGCCGCGCCCGACCGCAATGTCATGATCCGGATGAATGGCGCGCCAGCCCATGCAGCAAAGCGCCGCCCCGACCGCGCCGGCGACGAACAGCGCGCCCGCGCAGCGATCGGCGAGCCCGAGGCGAAAGCCGAACTCGGCGGCGAGCCACGCTCCCGTGACTCCCGCCAGCGCGAGCGCGCCGACAGAGCCGAGATGCGAGATTCTCACGATGCACCAGCCGATGAGGCCGCCGATCAGGAGCAGGACGAGGAATTGCGCATTAGGGGCGCCAATGATGCGAGCCGTGTCGAGAAGCGTCTGGTCCATGATGCCCTCCGGCGAGTGAAGAGATCGCGATGGACGTTAACGTTTATTAACTATTGAAGGGCGCGTTTTGTTCCCTCTCTGCTTTATGAAAGAGGCTCGACCAGGACTCTGGGTTTTGGACAGTCGCCGACTTCACGACTGGCTTTCGTCTCGCCTTCACTCAGAACGTGAGCTGGCATTACCAATATTAAATTGTTGAGTTTATTTAATTGTATATCAGTAATTTACAACTTAATGTTCTTGTTTAAGTTTAGGATCGCTCATAGATATTCGACCTCCAGCACGCCGGGGATTTCCCGTAGCGCGCCGGCGACCTCGGGCGTCACAGGATAGCCTCCCGGAAGCCGGATTTCGATTTCCTCCGCGCCCGCGTCGCGCTTCAGCAGGATCGATACTTCCCCCTCGCCCTTGCCGGCGAGGCGCTTCTTGATCCCGTCAAGCGGTCCGTCGTCGCCGACGACGACGCGCAGCCCTTTCTGCGCTCGCGCCGCCGCACTGGCGAGCGACTCGACCGTGGCGATGCGGGCGCGAACGTCCTCGCCCTCGACCGCCGCCGACAAGGTGACGAGCACGGCAGCGCCCTTCTCCAGCAGGTCGCGATATTGGGAGAGCCCCTCCTGAAAGAGGATGGCCTCATATTGCCCGCTCACGTCGGAGAGCTGGACGATGCCCATTTTCGAGCCCGACTTGGTCCGTTTCTCGGAGCGGTCGAGCACCACGGCGGCGAGCCGACCGGCGGTCGCGCCGCGTTTCACGGAGGCTGAAAATTCGGCCCAGCGCGACACTCGGAGCTTCGGCAGCAGCCCGGCGTAGGCGTCGAGCGGATGGCCGGAGAGAAAGAAACCCGCCGCCTCATATTCCCGGCGCAGCAGCTCGGCCGCCGGCCAGGGCCGCGTCTTCGGCACGGCGAGATCGTCGGCCCCGGCTTCCCCGAAGAGCCCGTTCTGGCCGGCCTTGCGGTCCTCCATATGGCGGTTGGCGGCGGCGAGGATCGGCTCGATCGCCGCGAAGACGCGGGCGCGATTGGGCTCGATTTCGTCAAAGGCGCCGCAGGCGGCGAGATTTTCGAGCGTCTTCTTATTCGCCTCGCGCGGATTGAGCCGCCGCGCGAAATCCGAAAGGCTCTCGAAGGGCCGGTCTCCCCGCGCCCGCACGATCGATTCGGCCTGCCCCTCGCCCACGCCCTTGATGGCCGAGAGCGCATAGCGGATGGCAAGCCGGCCATCGGCGCCGACCGAGACGTCGAAATCGACGCCGGAATGGCGGATCGAGGGAGGCTCCACCGCGATCCCCATGCGCCGCGCCTCGTCGCGGAATTCCGCGAGCTTGTCGGTCTGGCTCTTGTCGAAGGTCATGGAGGCGGCGAGGAACTCGGCCGGATAATGGGCTTTCAGATAGGCCGTTTGATAAGTGATGAAAGCGTAGGGCGCCGAGTGGGATTTATTGAAGCCATATTCGGCGAATTTGGCGCAGGCGTGGAAAATCGCGTCGGCGGTGGATTTCGGAATGCCATGTTCCGTCGCGCCGGAGACGAAGCGCTCGCGCTGGGCGTCCATCTCCGCCTTGATCTTCTTGCCCATGGCGCGGCGCAGAATATCCGCCTGCCCCAGGCTGTAGCCCGCGAGATCCTTGGCGATCTGCTGCACCTGCTCCTGATAGGTGATGACGCCGAAGGTCTCCTTCAGGATGGGTTCGAGCTCCGGATGATCATATTCGATCGGCTCGTCGCCGAGCTTGCGCGCGCAATAGGTCGGGATATTCGCCATGGGGCCCGGCCGATAGAGCGCGACAAGGGCGATGAGGTCCTCGAAGCGGTCGGGGCGCATATCGACCAGCGCCTTCTTCATGCCCGCGCTTTCCACCTGGAACAGGCCGACCGTCTCGCCGCGCCGCAGGAGCTCGAAAGTCGGCTCGTCGTCGAGCGGGATGGCGGTGGGATTGAGCGAAATCCCGCGCTTTTCGAGCAGCGAGACGCAAGTCGAGATGACCGTCAGCGTCTTGAGGCCGAGGAAGTCGAATTTGACGAGACCCGCAGGCTCCACCCATTTCATATTGAACTGGGTCGCGGGCATGTCGGACTTCGGGTCGCGATAGAGCGGCGTGACCTCATGGAGCGGACGGTCGCTAATGACGACGCCGGCGGCGTGGGTCGAGGCGTTTGAATAAAGCCCTTCGAGCGAGCCGGCGATCTTAAAGAGACGCCCTACGCGCTCATCCTCCTCGACGGCTTCGCGCAATTTCTGCTCGCCCGCCAGCGCCTCGGCGAGCGTTACCGGCTTCGCCGGGTTCTGGGGGACGAGCTTGGCGAGCTTGTCCACCTGGCCCAGCGGCATTTCCAGCACCCGGCCGACGCTACGCAGCACCCCGCGCGCCAAAAAGGAGCCGAAGGTGATGATCTGCGCGACGCGGTCGGCGCCATAGCGTTCGCGGACATAGTCGATCACTTCTCCTCGCCGGGACTGGCAGAAATCCACGTCGAAATCCGGCATGGAGGTGCGTTCCGGATTGAGAAAACGCTCGAAGAAAAGCCCGAAGCGGATGGGGTCGAGATCGGTGATCGTGAGGGAGTAGGCGACGAGCGAACCCGCGCCGGAGCCGCGCCCCGGCCCGACCGGAATGCCTTGGGATTTCGCGAATTTGATGAAGTCCGAGACGATGAGGAAGTAGCCCGGAAAGCGCATCTTCTCGATCACGGAAAGCTCGAATTCGAGCCGCGCCGCATATTCTTCGCGCGTATGGCCTTCCGCCGCTCCATGGGCGGCGAGCCGTTCTTCGAGCCCCAGCGTCGCCTGGCGGCGCAGCTCCTCCGCCTCGACCTCGTCGAGCGGGCGGCCCTCCGCCGCCTCCTGGATGAAGCGCGGCATGATGGGCTTGCGGGTCTGTGGCCGAAAGCTCGTCCGGCGAGCGATTTCGAGCGTATTGGCCGTCGCCTCTTCGAGGTCGGAAAAGAGCGCGCGCATTTCCGCGCTCGTCTTGAAATAATGCTCGGGCGAAAGGCGGCGCCTCTCGGCCGCGCTCGTCACCGTGCCTTCCGCGATGCAGAGCAGCGCGTCATGCGCCTCGAAATCGGCGGGCTGAGCGAAATAGGCTTCGTTGGTCGCGACGAGCGGCAGGCCGCGCCGATAGGCGAGGTCCAGCAATTGCGGCTCGATCTCGCGCTCCTGCGGCAGCTTGTGGCGCTGGACCTCGATATAGAGCCTGTCGTCGAAAAATCGCTCCAGCGTCGCCAGTCTCCCGCGCGCCTGCTCCGGCCGCCCGAGCGCGAAGGCGCGGTCGAGCGCTCCATCCGGGCCGCCGGTGAGCGCGATAAGGTCGCGAGCGTCGGCGGCGAGCATATCGAGCGTTACATGCGGCTCGTCTCCCTGCCCGGCCTCGAGATAGGCGCGCGAGGCGAGCCGCATCAGATTGCGATAGCCCTCTTCGGTCTTCGCGAGCAGCACGAGATTGGCGAAGCGGTCGTCGAGGCCGGAGACGGCGGCGCTCCTGCCGTCCGCGAAATCGACGCGAAGCTGCGCGCCGGCGATGGGCTGCACGCCCGCCTTGGCGGCCTTTTCGGAGAATTCCAGGGCGGCGAAGAGATTATTGGTGTCGGTGACGGCGAGCGCCGGCTGCGCGTCGCGGACCGCAAGATCGATGAGCTTGGTAAGCGTCAGCGCCCCTTCGCGCAGCGAATAGGCGGTATGGACGTGAAGATGGACGAAGCCGGCGTCGGCGGCAGGCATGGGCTCGGCCTCGATCGGGCGGAGGAATCGAAGCGAATTCTATCGCTTCGCCGCGCGCGCTGAAACCATGAGAACGCAGCCATCCCCATCTGATGAGAAGGACGCCGAGCCGGCGGGCCGGTTCGGCGGGAGCGCGCCAACTAAATCAGAGCGCGTTCGGACTGAAAAAGTCTGTCAATTTTTTTCGGTTCTAATGCGCCGCGACGGCGAACCTGCCGAGATTGACGCCATATTCGTCGAGCAGGCGCTGCATCGCCGGCGAAAGGCGAATGAGCCGCGAGGCGTTATGGTTGGCCCCGCAATCGCTCCGCAGGCCAATATATTTGGCGTGCAGGGCGTCGGCTTCGCCTTGGGCGAGCATTGGGCGCGCCTGCTCAAGGAGCAGTTTCACCTGCGCGCCGTCATATTGCTGGACGAGCGAACAGCCGACGCGAAGGTCCTGGGCGAGCGTCGGCGTCGACCAGAGGGCTGCGCCGAAGATAAAGGCTGCGCCAAAAGCGTTGATGCCGTTACGCTTGGAGGACGGCGTCCGTTTTTGTTCGACCATGATTCTCCTCTGACCTGAAACGCCTAACCCGGCGGCGGCTCAAAAGCGCACCCCGGGCTGAGGCGGTCAGTCTAAAGGGTTATTGACGAATGCGGCGCCAATACGGCGCGCCGAATTTACTCGGCGGGATTCGTATAGGCCTTCGTGGCCGTCTCGATCGGCTTGAACGCTTCCTTGGCGAGGGAGGTGTAAAGTTCGCCGAGCTTCGTCGCTTCCGCCATGAAGTCCTCATAGGCGCTCTTGGCGAAATCCGACTGGAGCTGGAAGGCTTCGTCGATCTTCTTCACCGCAATCAGCTTTTCGGCAAGCGCGCGGCTCTTCTCGAAGGATTTCTTGGAGTAATCGGTGGTCTCGGCGGCGATGCTCTGCCAGCCCTTCGTCACCGCGGCGGCGGCGGCGGATACGGCTTCGAACTGCTCTTTGCCAAGCTGCTGAACGTTGTCAAAAGTCGCGACCATTGGATCGTCCTCGTGTCTTTGGCGCATACATGCCGCCGTTCGCGACGCGGCGCCCCTCTATCAACGTCTGATTTATATGCAATGCACAATATAAAGTCAATCGAAATGTTGCGACGCAAAATTCCCATAAAAAAACCTGCCGTGCTTAACCCCCGGGTAACTGGCCCCTTTTAATCTCGAAACTTGTCACGTCTCGGCGACGCCAGTCCGCTCCGCGGCGCCGGGATGCGGGCGAGCGTGAAGTTTTAAAAGGGCGCGTCATGTTGAAACCGAGCTTGCTGGACCGTCTCGCCCAGCCTCGTTCCCTCGCAGTCATTTTCGCCGCGATCATGGCTTTCGTGGCGATCTCCGCCATTCCGGCCGAGGCGCGCCGCCACGGCTGGCGGTCCCATGAACGTCACTATTATTCCTATCGCCACTATGTTCAGCAGCGCGCCTATCGGTCCGATGCGGGCCATTCCTTCGGCCGGACGCGGGCGGCGGCGGGCGACGACGGGATCGTGGGAGAACATCGCGGCTTCGCCGCCATCGTCGTCGACGCCAATAGCGGCCGCGAGCTTTATGCGCGCAATGAACATGAGTTGCGCCATCCCGCCTCCGTCACCAAGGTGATGACGCTCTATCTCCTGTTCGAGCAGCTTGAGCAGGGACGCCTCAGCCTCAATTCGCCGCTGATGATCTCCCAGCACGCCGCCGCCCAGGCGCCCTCGAAGCTCGGCCTGCGTCCGGGCGAGACGATCAGCGTCGAGAACGCGATCAAGGCGGTGGTCACCAAATCGGCCAATGACATCGCCTGCGCCATCGCCGAGAACGTCGCCGGCGACGAGCGCCGCTTCGCTCAGATGATGACCAGCAAGGCCCATGCGCTCGGCATGCGCGACACGCATTACGAAAACGCCTCCGGCCTGCCCGACGCGCGGCAGGTGACGACGGCCTATGACCTCGCCGTCCTCGGCCGCGCCATTCAGGAGCGCTTCCCGCGCTACTACCGTTATTTCTCCACGCACGCCTTCGCCTATAACGGCGCCCTGCATCGCAATCACAATCATCTGCTCGACCGCGTCGAAGGCATGGACGGCATCAAGACCGGCTATACCCGCGCCTCGGGCTTCAATCTCCTGACCTCCGTGCGTCGCGGCGGCCATCACATCGTCGCCGTAGTGATGGGCGGTGCCACGGCCGGATCGCGCGATAATATCATGGCCGGTCTGATCGAGGAGCATATCCGCGGCGGCGCGGCGGCGCGCACCGCCCGCGCCGTCGTCGAAGAGCCGCAGCAGGAGGAATGGCCGCCGGAGCCCGTGCGCGAGGAGCGCGTCGCTTACGCCCCGCAGACGGAAGACATGGAGCCCATCGCGCCGCCGCAGTTCCAGCGCCGAGCCGCCGAACCCGCCGCTCAGTCGGCCGCGCCCGCCCCTGCGCATGAGAGAGCGGAAAAGCCCGTCATCCGTCCGGCTTTTGTCTCTGGGGTGCGGAAAGTCCTCGACGAGACGAAGGACGCCGAGCGCAAAAGCGCCCGGGCGACCGCGAAGGGACACGGCGGCGCGACGACGCTCGCGGTCGCCGACGGCTCGACGAGCAGCCGCGCGTCCAAGGGCGCCGACGTCGCCGCCGTCTCGACGACGCCTTCGGCCATACGCGCCGCGAAGCCGCCACCATCCAAGCTCGAGTCGGCCAAGGCGGAGGCGGGACGCCCCGCTCGCGCCGGCTGGATGATTCAGATCGCCGCGACCGAGGACCCCGACAAGGCGAACCAGCTTCTTTCCCGCGCGCGCAGCCAGCTTCAAGGCTTGCCGGCGGACGCCAAGGCTTTCACCGAGAAGGTGCAGAAGGGCAAGGAGACGCTCTATCGCGCCCGTTTCGCCGGCCTCGAGGAAGAGAGCGCCGCCTCCGCCTGCAGAGCGCTCAAACGCTCCGGATTTTCTTGTTTCACCACCAGGAACTAACGCGCCGCCATGTCTGCTAGCTGGGATCAGAACTACGCCGCAAATCCATTCGCGTCAGTGATGGCGCCGCATCAGGACGTCCTTGGCCTCATTTACCCGAGCCGCCAGGTCCGTCGTCCCGCCAAGATCTGGATGAAGTTTCTTCATCAGATCGCGATGGGCCCGCGCGATGTCGGCCGCCGCCGCGCCGCGCTTGAGGCCGAGAATCTCGTACGCCTCATCTTCCGTAATCGCGCCAGAACGGCGCGCGCCGCCGCCTTCGCCCGCGCGGAAACCCCCCGCGTTCGCGTGCGCATCGCCTGTCGAACGCCAGCCGGAAAAACGGCGGTCCAGATAAGCCTCTAAGAGGCGGGCGCCGTCGGGATCGTCGCGCCGGCAAACGCCATAGAGTTCGAGCAGCGCCGGCCGCGTCAGCGCGTCGAGATGCGCCCCCTCATGCTCTCCCGCGAGAACGACCCCGCGTATCGCGCCGGTGGAATGATCGAGCTCCATTTCGATCATCGCCGAGCGCACCCGCGAGACGCCGCTCGCGCCGCCGCCGGCGTTGCGGAAACCGCGCAAGGGGCTGCCCGTCACTCCCAAAAACCACAGTCCCAGGCCCATGAGCGCGAGGCCGAAGTCGAGGCGTCCGCGCGCCAGAAGGATCGCCCCCACGGCCAGCGTGAGAAAGCCGCCGCCGCGTTTGAGAAGGACGGCGAGCAGCGCGGGCGGCGTCTTCGTATACGCCTTGAGCGCGAAGATCAGCAGAAGGAGCGCGGCTAATCCTAAAAGAATGGACATCCCTTTGTCCTCAACCGATCTGCGACAGCAGCAGCCGGGCCGCGCCCTCGCCCTGTCCCGCGCGCCGCTCCAATTCCAGCCTCCCGCCAACGGCGTAGGCCGCCGCCGCCGCGAGCAACTCCGCGAGGCGGCGCGGCGCGCTCGCGTCGAAAGCGGCATAGGCGCCGCCGGTCAGGCGGGCGATTTCGCGATAGGCCCTTTGCGTTATGCCGTCCTGGCCCTCCTGAAACATGAAGGCCTTGACGCCGAGCAGGCCAAGTTCTCCCGCCGTCGCCGTCAGCGCGTCGACATTCTCCTCCATCGCGTCGCCGATATAGACGAGCGCGCCGACGCGCTTCGCCCGCGCCTCGTCGCGCGCATGGCGCAGCACCTTGTCGATTTGCGTGCGTCCGCCCTGGCAGGAGATGCGCGACATCAGCGCCGCAAGGCCCTCCCCTCCCGAGACGAAGCGCGAGGCGCGGCATTCGCTCAAGCCCCGGAAATAGACGAGCTGCACGTCGAGGCCGCCCTGAGCCGCGGTGGCGCGGAACATTTCGCCCTGGATCGACTGCGCCATGTCCCATGTCGGCTGGCGGCTCATTGTGGCGTCGAGGGCGAAGACGAGCCGCCCGCGAGCGTCGGACTCGGCGACGCTGCGCGCCTTTTCCACAAATGCGTCGATCGCCCCGGGAGATGCGGGGCGCCGCGGCGCCGGCGGCTTATTCTGACTGTCGCCCACTGCGTTCACGTCGTTTGATCGGACGCTCTATAAGATCGGCCGTATCCTCTGATAAACAAGAGGCGCCGCCTTGCCGGCGGCGATGCGAGACGCGACAGTGACCATAGGCGCTTTCGCGGCGCGAGGCGAGGATTTTACGCATGTCGATCGAAGGCGGGGCTTTTCCGGGAGCGGGCGGCGCAGCTCTGAGCGCGACGGCCGGATGGACGCGCATCGCCGCGCTTCCCGGGGAGGACAGCGCCCATGTTCAGGCGCTGATGCTGGCTTTCGCCGAGGAGCTGCGGGCTCAGGGGCTGCGCGTCGCTGGCGTGACGCAGACGCGCGGCGTCGACGCTTCGGGCGCGCGCTCGGGGATCATGCTGCGCGAGGTCGCGAGCGGCGCGCTCTATGCGATCTCGCAGGATCTCGGCCCCGGCTCCGTCGCCTGCAATCTCGACACGAGCGAGCTGGCGATGGCCTGCGCCGCGATCGAGCGCGCGGCGCGGGCCGGCGCGGACCTCATCGTCATCAGCAAATTCTCCAAGCAGGAGGCGGCGCGCGGCGGCCTCTGCGACGCCTTTCGCGCCGCCATGACGGCGCGCGTTCCCGTCATCGCTGCGGTCTCGCCGCATTTTCGTGAGGAATGGCGCGCCTTCGCCGGGCCGCTCGCCGAGGATGTCGCGCCCGAGCGCGAGGCGCTCGCGCAATGGTGGGCGAAGACCCGCGGCGAAGCGCCTATCTGACCGGCGGCGCGTACATCAGCCCGCCCTTGGTCCATAGCGCGTTCAGCCGCCGCTCCATGGCGAAGGGCGCGCCCTGCCCCAGATTGCGCTCGAAGACGTCGGCGTAATTGCCGACCTCCTTGACGATGCGATAGGCCCAGGCGTGCGGCAGGCCGAGGTCGTCGCCCAGCGCGCCGTCGACGCCGAGAAGACGGCGGATATGCGGATTTTCAGAATTGAGCGCCGCATCGACGCTCTCTTTCGAGACGTCTAGCTCCTCCGCGTCCAGCATCGCGAAGAGGGTCCACCGCACGATATTGAGCCAGTGATCGTCGCCTTGGCGCACGAGCGGTCCGCGCGGCGCCTTTGTAAGGTAATCGGGCAGGACGACGTGGTCGGCGGGCGCCGCAAGGCCGACGCGCAGCCCGTTCAGCGTCGAAACGTCGGCGGTCAGCGCGTCGCATTTGTTTTGGTCATAGGCCTTGGCCGCGTCTTCGAGCGCCGGGAAGAGCTTCAACTCATATTTCGCCTTGCGCGTCCGGAAGAAGTCGGCCGCTTCCAACTCGCTCGGCGTGCCCTGCTCGACGCAGATCGAGGCGCCGTCCAGATCCTGCGCCGAGGCGAAGCCGCGCTGGCGGCGGACGAGAAAGCCCTGCCCATCGTAAAAAGCGACGGCGACGTAGATGACCTTTTGTCCCGCGTCGCGAGACTGCGTCCAGGGCGAGGCGCTGACGAGAAGGTCGATCTGGCCGTTCTGCAGCGCGCCAACGCGCTCCTTTGGCAAGAGCGCAACAAAATGCGCTTTGGATGGATCGTCGAGAACCGCGCTGGCGACGGCGCGGCACAAGTCGGCCTCGAAGCCGCGCCATACGCCCGCGCCGTCCTTTTGGGCGAAGCCCGGCGATTCAGTGACGCCGCAGACGAGCTGCTCCCGCTTTAAAACCTGCGCGAGCGTGGGGCCGATCTCGATCTGCGCGCGCGCCGGCGGCGCAAGGAGAAGGCCGCCGAGGAAAGCCGCGGCGACGGAGAGGAAAAATCTGCAGCGGATCATGGCGTGCTCGGCATCCGGCGGGCGATATACTACGGTCGCGCGACGCTTGCGCAAATATAGGGGCGCAGGGAGGCGGGATGTCGACAGATAAGAAAAAATCCAGAATAAAATTAAGGCCGGCGACGCTGGTGACGCAGGCCGGGCGCGCGCCCTTCGATCATTTCGGCTTCATTAATCCGCCGATCTATCGCGGCTCCACTGTGCTGTTTCCGACGGTCGCCGATCTGGAAGGTCTACGCCAGCCCTATACCTACGGCACCAAGGGCACGCCGACGACGCGCGCGCTCGAATCCGCCTGGAGCGAAATCGCCGGCGCCGCCGACACCGTGCTGGTTCCTTCCGGACTCGCGGCGGTCGCCCTCGCGCTGCTGACGGCGACCCGCGCCGGCGCCCATGCGCTCGTCGTCGATTCGGCCTATCAGCCGACGCGCATGTTCTGCGACGGCTTTCTCGCCCGGTTCGGAGTGAAGGTGGATTATTACGATCCGCTGATCGGCACCGGCATAGAGGCGTTGATGACGCCTCAGACCACCGCCGTGCTCGTCGAATCGCCCGGTTCGCAGAGCATGGAGATTCAGGACGTTCCGGCGATCGCCGAAATCGCCCATGCGCATGGCGCCTGCGTCATCGCCGATAATACCTGGGCGACGCCTCTGCTTTTCCCGCCGCATGAGCGCGGCTGCGATCTATCTGTTGACGCCGGCACGAAATATCTCTCGGGGCACGCCGACCTTTTGATGGGGCTCGTCTCCGCCAACGCCGCATGGGCGAAACGGCTGCGGACGACCTTCAACGCCTTCGCGATCGGTTCGAGCCCTGATGACGCTGCGCTCGCCCTGCGGGGCCTGCGCACCATGACGCTGCGTCTGCGCGAGCAGGAGCGCGCCGCGCTCGACATCGCGCAATGGTTGGAGCGGCGGCCGGAAGTCGCGCGCGTACTGCACCCCGCTCTGGCGACGCATCCGGGTCACGCGCTGTGGAAGCGGGATTTCTCGGGCGCTTCCGGCGTCTTTTCGGTCATTCTGAAGCCCTTCTCCAAACAGGCGGTCGCGGCCTTCGTCGATGGGCTGGAGCTTTTCGGGATCGGCTACTCATGGGGCGGCTATGAGAGCCTCGTCCTGCCTTTTGATTGCGAGACCTATCGCACGGCGACGCGCTGGGCGCCCGAGGGGCCGGCGCTGCGTTTCTCGATCGGCCTTGAGGATACAGCGGACCTTAAGGAGGATTTGGAGACTGGCTTGGCGCGGCTAATCGGCGGATAGAGCGTTCGGCCATAAATTGATTTGTTTTGTTCGCAGGTTCTGGATCGGCTCATGCTTTGATTGTCACATGGCCTCGGCGAAGATATCTTCCTCGTGGGCGCTGTCGCAAACGCTTCTTTTATCTCTCGATATTTCATGGAGAGAATTATATGTCACTTGATTCAAGCAATTCTGAAGAAGAAAAGATTGCCCCTCGCGTATTTATCGGAAGCTCTTCAAGAGCCCTGCCTATCACTCACGCGATTGCGAAAATCTTGGAAGATAACCATACGATCGAGGTGGACGTCTGGAACCAAGGCATTTTGCAGTTGGGAGACGTCTTGCTGGACGCCCTGTTGCGGAGGGCGGCGCTTTCCGATTTCGCGCTTTTTGTCATCACCGCCGACGATGTAACATTAAGCAATGGAAAGCAACTCGACTCGCCGCGCGACAATGTCATCTTTGAGCTTGGAATGTTTATGGGGACGATCGGTCGCAGACGCGCTTTCCCGGTCATCATTTACGGACCAAACGGCCTCCCCAAACTCCCAAGCGACCTTGAAGGCCTCTTAACTTGTCGTGTCCAACTGCAGAATATCGATAATTTATCCATTTTATCTAATGAAAACATGAAAATCTTACATCAAGAAATCACCAAAATCCGCGCCGTGCTGGAAGAGCGCTGGAAAGAAACGCCGCTGTCTCTATTGCCTTCCGTAGGTCTTGCTTTTGGCTATTTTCATAACTTCATTCTTCCCGTCAATAGGCTTATTGACGACAGAAAAGTCTTTTATGGATCAACCAAGGAACGATTTGATTTCAAAAAACGCAACTATGATTTCACGATAAATATTCCACGACTCGCCTCAAAAGCAACCGTGCAGATGCGCGATCGCTACGCCAAAGAGCGAAATTGGGAGTCGATTGTAGCCGAAAAAGAACAACAAATTGATGTACAGTCAAACAGATCCTATTCCTTCTTTGCCTACCCCGAGCGGAAGGACGACGACCCGATTCACTTTTGCGATTATCCGACAACCATGCGCGCCTCTTCCGACGCTATCAGTCTTATACTTCCCCAACAGGCGCTGGGCGAAAGAGCGGATGAACGCGGTCTTCTGGATAGGCGCGAGGCAAGGACTTTTTTCAGGGCGCTTGAACATTTGTTGGCGTCCACCGACGGGAGCCATTTGGAAGGCGTAATAAAACTTAAATGGGTTGACTGAAGCATATTTGACTTCATTGAATGCGGATCATACCAATAGGTTAGGCGCCGAAGTCAACTATCGAATCTCGTTGAACAAATGCGGGCGAATGACGGCGCAGGAGGATCGCGATGTACATTGATCGAAGGCGCGCCATTCTTGCGGCTTTGGCTTTTGTGAGCGCCGATCTTGGTTCCGCCAGAGCGGAAAAAAAATCTGATTTCAATCCCGTCGCGATCGCCAAATTGCGGATCGGAGAAATCGTTCGAGAGATTTCAGGAAGCGGACGTGACCAATCGGCTCCCGAACCTTCTGCAGACGCGCTCATGAACATGGGGCTTCTTTTGCAAGCCGGATTAAGGGCTCTCCTACCCGTTCATGAACGGGAAGGCGTCGCGCTGCCAGGCAAATCCTCGCCGAGTGATCCAGCCGAATTGGTCGAAGCGCAAGAAAACTATGCCGCCGTATTTCAGTCAGGCGTCGAAGCCTCGACCGAGCAAAAAGCGAAAGCTTTCCAATCGCTTCAGCTCGCGGCGGAAAAGTTAGCAAGCGCCGGCTATCGGCAATTCTCCAAATCTCTTTCGAACTGGATAAAGACACACGGTCGTTGATGCTTTAGCCCTTTTCGGCCAGCGACGCGCCGAAGCCCAGCATCAGGCCGCGCAGCTCCGGCTCGTCCACGAGATCGGCGGCGACCTCATAGTGAAACCACTGCGTCGCGCGCTGTTTCTTTTCCGGCCAGTCCTTGCGCTGGCGCAGGAAACGCAGCGGAAAGACCTCGACGCGGCAGTCGAGCGTCGCGCCGCCCTTCAGGCGCTTTTCGTAATGATAGTCGCCGAGCTTGACCTTTTCGACCTTGCCGAGGAGGCCGGCCTCCTGCAGCGCTTCGATCGCCGCGGTGATATGCGGCTTGCGGCCTTTCATCGGCCAGCCCTTGGGGATCACCCAGCGCTTGGTGTCGCGGGAGGTGGCGAGCAGGACTTCGACGCGGCCGTCCTTCAGCCGCCAGGGCAGCGCCGCATATTGCACGCGCGGCTCCGGCCCCGCGCCTTCCCGCTTTTTCTTGACCTTGGGAACTTTCATGCGGCGATCCTCGCCAGAGCGTAACAGGTCGCGGCGATAAAAGCGGCCATGGGCATGGTGATGATCCAGGCGACGACGATGTCCTTGGCGACGTTCCAGCGCACCGCCGAAGTTCGCCGCGCCGCGCCGACGCCGACGATGGCGCCGGTGATCGTATGCGTCGTAGAGACGGGCACGCCCAATCCCGTCGCCAGAAAGAGCGTGACCGCGCCACCGGTTTCGGCGCAAAAGCCCTGCATCGGAGTCAGCCGCGTGATTCTCGACCCCATTGTGCGCACGATTCGCCATCCGCCGAAAAGCGTGCCGAGGCCCATCGCCGCCTGGCAGGCGATGACGACCCAGAACGGCACATGGAACTTCCCCTCGATCGCGCCATGCGAATAGAGCAGCACCGCGATCACTCCCATGGTCTTCTGCGCGTCATTGCCGCCATGGCCCAAAGAATAGAGCGAGGCCGACACGAATTGGAGGGAACGGAAGAAGGCGTCGACCGCGCCCGGCGTCTTGCGCACGAAAATCCACGACACGGCTAGGACGAGCGCCAGCGCCAGCAGGAACCCCAGCGCCGGCGACAGCACGATCGCGGCGGCGGTCTTGGCGAGACCCTCCCAGACGATCGCCGAGGTTCCGACCTTGGCGACGCCAGCGCCGACGAGGCCGCCGACGAGCGCATGCGAGCTCGACGAAGGAATGCCCAGCGTCCAGGTGATGAGGTTCCAGACGATCGCGCCCATCAGCGCGCCGAAAATGACGAAATCGTCCACGATCTCCGGCGAGATGATGCCGGCGCCCACTGTCTGCGCCACATGCAGGCCGAAAAACAGGAAGGCGACGAAGTTGAAGAAGGCGGCCCAGAAGACGGCGAGTTGCGGCCGCAGCACGCGCGTCGAGACGATCGTCGCGATGGAATTGGCGGCGTCGTGGAGGCCGTTGAGGAAGTCGAAAATCAGCGCGACCGCGACAAGGCCATAGAGATAGGCGGAGAAATCCTGCACGCTTCGTCTCTATGTGTGTTCCATGACGATGCCGGCGACGCGGTCGGCGACGTCCTCAAAACAGTCCACGACTTTCTCAAGATGGTCGTAAATCTCCGCGCCGACGATGAAGGCCATTGGATCGCTGTGGCGATGCGCCTGGAACAGCGCCTTGAGCCCCTGATCGTGAATGCCGTCGGCGTCGTCCTCTATGCGGATGACCTCTTCGCTGAAGGCGTTGAGCCTGGCGGCGTTCTGGCGCAGGGCGCGCAGGAGCGGAATCGCGTCGCGCGTCAGCTTCGCCGCCTCGACGATGATGTCGCCAATGCGGCGCATGGGGGGATCGAAATCGCGGGTCTCGTAGAGTAGCGTCGCCTTCGCGGTCTGGTGCATCTGGTCGATGGCGTCATCCATCGCCGTGATAAGATCGCGGATGTCGCTGCGGTCGAAAGGCGTGATGAAGGTTCGGCGCACGGCAAGCAGCACGTCGCGGGCGACGGCGTCGGCCTCGTGTTCCTTGCGGCGGATTTCCTGGCTGTGGACGAGAACGCCCTCGCCTCCTTCGAGCAGCGCCCGCAAGGCGAGCGAGCCGGCGACCAGCGTCTCGGCGTGGCGCTCGAAGAGATCGAAGAAGCGCTCCTCTCCGGGCATAAGCGCCTGAAACCAAGACAGCATGGAGATTCCTCGCTCGCGCCGAATCGTCACAAAACTGTCATAAATCGGCTCGGCCACATAGCCGGGGCGGCGGGCGGCTGTAAAGCGGCAAAGCGTCCGTTGGGCGCGATTATCTCGCGCCTTCAGGCGCAGCCTGCCCGTCCGGCTTGCTTAACGCCAGCGCGTCGTCCGACGTGAGCGCGCTCTCCTCGTCGGGAGCATTCTTGCGGCGAAGCAGCTCGCGAAGATGCGCCTTGACCGGCGCCGGCAAGGCGGAGCGGCTCAACGCGACGAGTTTCTCGCCATTATAGACGAAAGGGCCGTTCGGCTCGACAACGACGTCGCCCGACCGCAATGTCGGGTCGGTGAGGGACAGGCGCAGGAAATGCGCCTGCGACGTGGCGGGATCATTGCAGGAACAGTCCTTGGTGACCTTTTCCCGAAACTTGAAAGCCGTCGGAAGCGCCGAATAGCGTTGCCCTTTGGCGTTGCGCGCATATTCGATGCCGCCGCCCTCATAGGCTTCGACGCTTGCGGAGGGGCAGAGGAATTCGCACGACTGCTGGCGCGTCGCCTGCGACGATCGCACGAGCGGAAAGTAGTAACCGTCGCATGCGCGCACGCAATAGGCGCCGGAGCCGCCCTCCGGCCGCGGCGCGGCCGGCGCGCCGTTCGATCCATCGCGCGGTCCTTGCGAAGAAGGCGCCCTGGGCGCGGAAGGCCCTGGACCGAACAGAAAATCGAACAGGCTTTCCTGGGCCGGAACGGCGCGCGGCGCGAGCGCCAGCCCAAAAGCGAGCGCCCCTGCAATAACTGCCTGATGACGCCGAATGAGCCGCATCTTGCTCGTCCCGTCCCTTTGTCCGTCTGGCGACCCCGGCAGGATTCGAACCTGCGACCTACTGCTTCGAAGGCAGTTGCTCTATCCGGCTGAGCTACGGAGTCAAAACGCGTTGAAGTTATGGCGCGTCGAAGCTTCCGCCCGGACCCTATCACCCCCGGCCCGGCCGCTCCAGATGACTTACATACAGATCGCGTCATTTATGGCGACCCCGGCAGGATTCGAACCTGCGACCTACCGCTTAGAAGGCGGTTGCTCTATCCGGCTGAGCTACGGGGTCGAAGCGCCTCAATGCGTCCAGAGGCCGATACGGCTGGTTTTGAAATTGTCGGAATAGGACGCGCCGCGGCGGGCGGCGAGATCCGGCTTCGGCTCCTCGACGCGATAGGCGAGGCCGTTGCGCTCGGCATAGGCGATCGCCTCTTCCTTGGTGGCGAAGTTCAGGCGGATCTGCTGGCGCATGTCGCCGGAGCTCGTCCAGCCCATCAGCGGATCGATGCTGCGCGGCGACTCGGGATCGAAGGCCAGGCGCCAGGGCTTGACCGAACCAGGTCCTGATTGCGTGGCGCTCGGCGCCGGGCGAAAGATGCGTGCGGTCATGGCTTCCTCATAATGCGCCGCTGGCGGAACCAAGTCGCGAAATTCGGCGCGGAACGCGCAGGCTGGTCGGGGCAGCAGGATTCGAACCTGCGACCTGAAGTACCCAAAACTTCCGCGCTACCAGGCTGCGCTATACCCCGCCGGACGTTAAGACGCGCCAAAGCGGCCCTGCTCTCGGCGGCCCTTTCGCTAGCATGCGGCAGGCCGCCTCACAAGCGAAGCCCTCATTGCCGGAACAGGCGATGGCGCACCATGTCGCCGGGCGCGAGCGAAATGCGGCGCGCCGCGCCGGCGTTGAGTTCGATCACCGCCAGCGCCGGCTCGCCTGAGGAGATGATCTTTTCCGAAAAAGGCTCCGTGTCGGCGGCGATGGACGCCACCCTGCCGTCATGGGCGACGAACACCATGTCGAGCGGGATATGGGTGTTTTTCATCCACATGGAGACGGGCTCCTCGGATTTGAAATCGAAGAGCATGCCTTGATCCTGCGGCATGGATTTGCGGAACATCAGCCCACGCATGCGCGTCTTCGGCGTATCCGCGATTTCGACCTTAAACACATGTTCGCCCGTTGCGGTGACGATCCGCACCGTCTCCAGCGTCGGCTCGGCGCGGGCCTGACAGAAGGCCGCAAGCGCGCAGAACAGCGTCAAAACCCGCAGGAGCGAAAAGGGCCGCGACGCGCTCATCGGGGAAAACTCTCGAAAGCGACGTCGCATGTCGAATCGGACGGCGCTTTCAATGCGACGACGGCAGGCTCTTGGCGTCGAGCGGGCGCACCTCCGCCGCCATCAACCCCTTCGGACCGCCGCCGTAGCGCACCAGCACGCTATCGCCGGGCTTGAGCTCCGTCATGCCATAGCGGCGCACCGTCTCCATATGCAGGAAAATATCCTCGGTGCCCTCGCCGCGCGTGAGAAAGCCGAATCCTTTCACGCGATTGAACCATTTGACGATAGCGATCTCATAGCCGCTCGTCGGCGTGACCTGCACATGGGTGCGTCCGGCCATCGATTGGGATGGATGCACGGCGGTCGACTCGTCCATCGCGATGACGCGGAAGACCTGCATGCCTTTCGCGCGCTTTTGCGCCTCGCAGACGACGCGCGCGCCCTCGAAGGCGGTTTGCAGCCCGCTGCGGCGGAGGATGGTGACATGAAGAAGAATGTCGGCCGAGCCGTCGTCGGGAACGACGAAACCATATCCTTTCGCAACATCGAACCATTTTATGTGGCCGGCGATTTCAACAAGGTCCAGACCGGCTTCATCCGGCTCTGTTGCGTTCGCGGCGCCTAATTCATCATGAAAAGTCACTTTGGCTACCACTGACCAACTCCCCTGCTGATCCAGAGCAGCGACGCGCCGACGTAAAGCGATTCCCGTCAGCCCGAATCGTCGAGTCGCTCTGAATCACGTCGGTAGGATAGCATTCGCCGCGTTTCATCCAACCGCAATTTTTCCAAGCTTTGAGGGCCTGTGGATAGGCGCGCGCGCAGCCGCCCGTCGCGCCAAAACTCTCGCCTCGATGCTGAAACGATAAGCATTACCGGCTTGGCGCGCGCGCCGCGGCAGCGGCCAAAGCGCGCGACGGCGAAGAAATGTGGAGACTGCCGCCGCAAAAATCTCGAAGACATGTGGCGTCCGGGCAACATCTGCGGATTTGACAAATTCGCCCGGCGCGCGCAATCGAAACCGGCGGCGGCCTTGTCGCGGGGGCCATGGACCCGCTTTTCTTCCCGCCGCCGCTCGATCGGTTGGAGCCGCCGCAATGACCCATTCGTCGACCGCGCCCGCAACCGCGCCCCGGGGCGTTTCACAGAACGACGGCGCGAGCGCGCCTGTCGATTCCGCATATGATCTCGCCGCGCTCGTCGCCGCGCGCGAGAACGAGCGTTTCGCGCTGCACTCGAAATATTTGAACGAAATGTGGGTGCGCGTTCTCAAGACCATCGGCTATGACGTTGGCTTCACGCGCGGCCTCGGCCCCTATCTTTGGGACCGCAAGGGCGACCGCTATCTCGATCTCCTGAGCGGCTGGGGCGTCTTTGCGGTGGGCCGCAATCACCCGGCGCTGCGCGAGGCGTTGCTGAGCGTTCTCGACGGCGAATTCGCTAATCTGGTGCAACTCGACGTTTCGGTCCTCGCCGGCGTGCTCGCCGAAAAACTGCTCGCCTATGCGCCCGGACTCGAAAAGGTCTTCTTCGCCAATTCCGGCGCCGAGTCGGTCGAGGCCGCGATCAAATTCGCGCGCGCGGCGACGGGACGCGCGGGCATTTTGCATTGCGCGCATTCCTTTCACGGGCTCACCTACGGCTCGCTGTCGATGAATGGCGACGAGATTTTCAAAAAGGGCTTTGGGCCGCTGCTGCCAAATGCGCGCGAGGTTCCCTTCGACGATCTCGCGGCGCTCGACGCGGCGCTGAAAGGCCGGGACGTCGCCGCCTTTTTCGTCGAGCCGATCCAGGGCAAGGGCGTCAATATTCCAAGCGACGGCTATCTCGCCGGCGCGCAGGCGCTCTGCCGCAAATATGGAACACTCTTCGTCGCCGACGAAATCCAGACCGGCCTTGGCCGCACCGGGCGCTTCTTCGCCATCGATCATTTCGACGGGATCGAGCCCGACATGATCGTCGTCGCCAAGGCGCTTTCGGGCGGCCATGTGCCCGTCGGCGCCGTGCTGACGCGCAAATGGATTTTCGACAAGGTGTTCGATCGTATGGATCGCGCCGTCGTTCATGGCTCGACCTTCAGCAAGAATGATCTCGCCATGGCGGCGGGCGTCGCGACGCTCGACGTGATGAAAAACGAGCGCGTCGTCGAGAATGCGGCGGCGAAGGGCGAACGCCTGCTCGCCTCATTCCGTAAAATGGCGGAAGGCTATGAACTCGTCGCCGACATTCGCGGCAAAGGGCTGATGATCGGCGTGGAATTCGGTCCGCCGCAGTCCTTCAAGCTCAAAGCGGCGTGGAATCTTCTGGAGACGGTCAATTCGGGGCTGTTCTGCCAGCTCATCTCCATCCCGCTGTTTCGCGACCACAAGGTGCTGACGCAGGTCGCGGGACATGGCAATCACACGATCAAGCTCCTGCCGCCGCTGACGATTTCCGACGCCGACTGCGACTGGATCGAAACTTCCTTCGACGCCGTCATCGCGGACGCGCATAAGGCGCCTTCCGCCGTCTGGTCGCTTGGCAAAACGCTTGCGGAGCATGCCATAAAGGCGCGCATGAGCGGCTGAGGTCTGCTTTCGATCAAGCGGTTTGCTTGGCGTGTCATTCCCGGCAGGCCGAAGGCCGGACCGGGAATCCAGAGCAATAGTCAGGATTTTTGTCGTGGCCCTGGATTCCCGATCGCGCTTCGCGCGTCGGGAATGACACCGGAAAGACTCGATTAGAGGCTCTTTGACGCGCGCTCAGGCGGCGTCCCTCTTCCTTACGACCTCGTTGGAATAATCCTCGATGAGGAGGCGGGACATTTCCCCTGGGGTGAAGCGATAGGGGCCGACCTCCGACACCGGGGTCACTTCGGCGCCGGTGCCGCAGATGAAACATTCCGAAAAAGACGCCATCTCTTCCGGCAGGATGCGCCGCTCGACGACATCGATCCCGCGCCTTTTGGCGAGGCCGATCACCGTGCGGCGCGTAATGCCGTCGAGGAAGCAGTCGGCGATGGGCGTATGCAGCGCGCCGTCCTTGACGAAGAAGACATTGGCGCCGGTGCATTCGGCCACCCTGCCCTGCCAGTCGTACATCAGCGCGTCGGCGTAGCCGCGCCGCTCCGCGCGATGCTTGGAGATCGTGCAGATCATATAAAGGCCGGCGGCTTTGGCCAGCGACGGCGCCGTCTGCGGATCGGGCCGGCGATATTCGGCGATGTCGAGCTTGATGCCCTTCATCTTCGCGTTCACGTCGAACATGCTCGGCCAGTCCCAAACGGCGATGGCGACATGGATCGTTGAATTCTGCGCCGCCACCGCCATCATTTCGCTGCCGCGCCATGCGACCGGTCGGACGTAGCAATTCATCAGGCCATTGGCCTTGACGGTCGCGTCCTTGGCCGCGTCGAGCTCCTCGACGCTGTAGGGAATCTCGAAATCGAGCACCCGCGCCGAAGCCTTGAAGCGCTCCGAATGCTCGCGCGACTTGAAGATCGCGCCATCATAGGCGCGCTCGCCCTCGAAGACGCAGGAGGCGTAATGCAATCCATGCGACAGGACGTGGAGCTTGGCGTCGCGCCAGGGAACAAGCGCGCCATTATACCAGATGAATCCGTCGCGCTGGTCGAAGGGCGGAAGCGACATGGCGGGCTCCGGGAAGATACGGTCGAACAGGGCCGAATGGCGCGTTACAATCCGCGGTCAGCACTAGCCATCGGTCAGAAATATGTCAATATAGCTGACATAAAAAGCCGGCGCCGACCGTCAAGGATTTGACAAGCGTGAGCGAAATTTTGCAGCGCAAAACGACCGTGTCGACGCCTGTCGCCGCCTTTCGACGCGCGCCCGCGAAAGCCGCGGCGCAGCTGGAAGGAGCCGACGCGCTCGAACTCGTCGAGCTCTTCTTTTTCGCCTATCGCGATTTCGTCGGCGACGCCGACCGGCTTCTCGAAAATTACGGCTTCGGGCGTGCGCATCACCGCGTATTGCATTTCGTGCATCGGCGCCCTGGCCTCACCATCGCGGCGCTGCTCGAGACCCTGAAAATCACCAAGCAGAGCCTCAACAGAGTGCTCAAGCAATTGCTCGACGCGGGCTTTGTCGAGGCGCACGCCGGCGTCGTCGACCGCCGTCAGCGCCTGCTCTATCCGACGCCGCAGGGCGCGAAGTTGGCGCGCGAACTTGCCGCGCTGCAATCGGAGCGATTTCTGCGCGTCATGGAGGAATTGCCGCCCGCCGCGCGCGGCGCCGCGTCTCAATTCCTGTTCGCCATGATCGATCCCAACGAACGCGAGCGCGTGCGCGCGCATCTCGCGAGAGCCAGACGCAAAGGCGGCCCCTCATGACCGCGACGCCGCAACGCGCGCCGGGGCCGCCGCAGGCGAAGGGCGCGCATATTCTCGTCGTCGACGATGACAAGCGGATCCGCACGCTTCTATCGCGCTATTTGATGAACGAAGGTTATTTCGTCAGCGCGGCGGCCGATGCGCAGGAAGCCGCGGCCAGAATGCGCGACCTCGCCTTCGATCTCATCGTGCTCGACGTGATGATGCCGGGCGAAAGCGGCGCCGCCTTCGCCGCGCGGCTGCGCGAGAGCGCGGAGCCCATGCGCTCGGCGCCCATTCTGATGCTGACGGCGCTGACCGAGACGGCCGATCGCGTCCTGGGGCTCGAGGCCGGGGCCGACGACTATCTCGCCAAGCCCTTCGATCCGCGCGAATTGTCCTTGCGGATCGCCAGCATTTTGCGGCGCGCGCGGCGCGTCGAGCCGGCGGCTCCCAAGCGTTTCGGCGATTTCGTCTTCTATCCCGCGCGCGACGAATTGCTGCGCGCCGGCGCGCCGGTGCGCCTGACCACGCGCGAGCGCGGGCTTTTGCGCGCGCTTGTCGAACATGACGGCGCCATTGTTTCTCGGCAATTTCTGGCGCAACGCGATCCGGGCAAAAGCGCGAGCGAACGCAGCGTCGACGTCGAGATCGCCCGCTTGCGCCGCAAGATCGAGACCGATCCCAATGCGCCGCGCTACCTGCATACGGTGCGCGGCCACGGCTACCGGCTGCTCGTCGAGCCGATGCGCGGCGGCGGCCCGAAATGCTAGAGCATGTCCATGAGTCGTCCGTTTATGTACACGCTCCGCATTCTTGAATTGACGCATTTCCACGCTGAAGCGGCATCCACTTCGGCGGGAAACGCCATGGAGGCGTCACGATGACCGTGGTCCTACCGGAAGTTCTGGCCGCCCCGCGAAATCTTTGGCGGTTCTTCGCCACCTGGCTGCATGATCGTATGCCAAAGGGGCTTTACGCCCGCACGCTGCTGATCGTGATTCTTCCCGTCGTCCTGCTGCAATCGGCCATCGCCTATGTGTTCATGGAGCGGCACTGGGAGGTCGTCACTTATCGGCTCTCGGCCGGCATGGCGCGCCAGGTGGCGGCGCTCGTCGACATCTACCGGAACATGCCCGACGACGCCGAACATACGCGTTTGCGCCATATCGCCGCCACGGACCTCAATATGGAGGTCGCGGTGCTGCCCAAGCAGCCGCTGCCGCCGCCCGCGCCGAAATCGTCGCTGTTCTCCCTGCTCGACAGGGCGCTGACCAAGGAGCTGTCGCGGCGCGTTCCGCAGCCCTTCTGGGTCAACACGTCCGTTCCCCGCAATCTCATCGAAATTCGCGTCGCGCTCGACGACGCGACGCTGAAGATGCTCGCGACGCGAGCGCACGCCTACGCCTCGAACTCCTATATTTTCTTCATGTGGATGGCGGTGGCGTCGATCATCATCCTCGCCATAGCGACCTCTTTCCTGCGCAATCAGATCCGCCCGATCTTGCGGCTCGCGCATGCTGCGGAGGAATTCGGCAAGGGACGCGAGGTGGCCTTCAGGCCGCGCGGCGCGCGCGAGGTGCGACAGGCCGGGGCGGCCTTCGTCGAGATGAAGCGCCGAGTCGAGCGCGCGATCGAGCAGCGCACCACTATGCTCAGCGGCGTTTCGCATGATCTGCGCACTCTCATCACGCGCTTCAAGCTGTCGCTCGCGCTGATGCCCGAGTCGAGCGAGGCGGTCGAAATGCGCAAGGACGTGGACGAGATGGAGCGCATGCTCGAAGCCTATCTCGCCTTCGCGCGCGGCGACGGCGGCGAGGCCTCGGCGCTCACAGACATCGGCGCCCTGTTTGACGAGTTGAAGGCGGATACCGAAAAGCGCGGGATCGCCGCCGCGATCAAGATCGAGGGCGATCCGCAGATCGTCGTTCGGCCCGCGGCGATCAAGCGGCTGCTCGCCAATCTCGTCGGCAACGCCCAGCGCTATGGCAAGCAGATCGAGCTTTCGGCGATCAACGACGGCGCGACATTGACGCTGCATGTCGACGACGACGGGCCGGGCATTCCAGTGGAGCGGCGAGAAGACGCCTTCCGGCCATTCTATCGTCTCGACGAGTCGCGCAATCAGGACGGCGGCAATTCGGGCCTCGGCCTCGCCATCGCCCGCGACATCGCGCGCGCCCACGGCGGCGACATCACGCTCGACCGCAGCCCGCTCGGCGGTCTGCGCGCCACGGTGAGCCTGCCGCTGTAGCGGCTGTCACGCACGCGCGTGCGGATAGGAATCCTCGTCGTCGTAATCCTTCCCGCCACGTTTCGTTCGCCCGCCGAACAGGCTTTGCGCGAAGGAGTAGAAGGGCCGCGTCAACCGGGCGAAATCTTCGGCGCGATCGACGTAGCGCTCGCCGCGCGCAAGCTCGCGGTCGAGCGTCGAAAGCGCGTCGTGAATGTCGCCGGAGAGCCAGTCGTCGAGCACCCGGCCCCAGGCGAAAGCGAGGCCCTGAAGCTTGAGCGAGCCGACGGGACCCTCGCTGTCGATGTCGGCGGCTTCCAGCATATAGCGCATGGAATTCACCGTCTCCCGATTGAGCGCCGCGGCGGTGAGCGGGTCGCGCGCCGCCCAGCGGGCGACGCTCGCCAGCGCCTCGCGATGCGGCTCGAGCGCCTCGAGCCGGCGGCGCAGCACCTCATAGAGCCGCTCGCGCGCCGGTTCGTGAGAGCCGTCAGCCGGCGAAGCGTCGAGAACCTCGCGGTCGATGCGCCGGGAAAAGCCGCCGATGATCGCGCCCTTCGAGGGAAAGAGGTCGCGCAGATCGGCCAGCGAGATATTCGCCTCATGGGCGATATCGGTCAGCGTGACTTCAGCGAATTCGCGCCGCGCGGCCAACCGCAGCGCGGCGTCGATCACATTGTTCCGGGAATCGCCGCTCTTCATATCGCTCTCCGCCTGCAAGAGGTCGTCAGGAGTATTCTATTGCAGCGCCGCGGCAGGACAAGGCAAGCGGGTTAATCAACCCGAAAGTTCGCCGGCCCGGCGCTTGGCCGCGGCGACGGCGCGGCGCATGAGCGCAGCCAAGCCGTCGCTCGCCGATAAAACTTCGAGCGCCGCCGCCGTGGTGCCGCCGGGAGAGGTCACGCGCTGGCGCAAGGTCTCGGCGCTTGTTTCGGACTGGCGATGCAACAATTCGCCGGCGCCTTCGACGGTTGCGCGCGCGAGCCGGCCGGCGAGCGCTTCCGGCAGGCCTGCGTCGACGCCGGCCGCGGTGAGACATTCAACGAGATAGAAGACGTAAGCGGGGCCAGATCCCGACACGGCGGTGACGGCGTCGATCAGCGCTTCGCTCTCGACCCATTCGACGCCGCCAACAGTGGCGAGCAGCGCGTCGGCGAGCGCGCGCTGGGCTGGGCCGGTCTCGGGGTTGGCGTAAGCGCCGGTGACGCCGCGTCCGATGGCCGCTGGCGTATTGGGCATGGCCCGGACGATGGCGCGCGCGTCCGGAAGACGTCCCGCAAGATCGGCGATGCGCTTGCCGGCAAGGATGGAGACGACGACCGTCTCCTCGCCGATGAAAGACGCCGCCGTCTCCGCGCCGGCTTCCAGCATCTGCGGCTTGACGGCGAGAAGCACGGCGTCGCGCGGCGCCGTTGCGCCGTTAAGCAAAAAGCCGTGCGCGGCGCACAACGATTGAAGCCTGAGCGAAGGCTGCGGCTCGACGATCGCCGCGTCGGGGCCGGAGAGGCCATGCGCGGCCCAGCCTTCAAGCAAAGCAAGGCCCATATTGCCGGCGCCGATCAGCGCGATCGACGCGCCGCGCAACGCCCCTTCGGCGCTCACGCCTCGCCCTTCGTCTCGAAATTCGCGGCCTCGAGCGCCTCCTTCGCGCTTTTCCCGGCCCAGAGCACGAATTGGAAGGCCTGATAATGCCGCTCGCAGGCCTGCAGCGCATTGTCGAGCAGCGCTGCGCATTGCGTCGCCGACGGCTGCGCGCCGCCGGTGAGGATCAGCCCGTGCCGGTGCATGGCGACGCCCTCCTTCGGCCAGAAGTCGAAATGGCCGATCCACATCTGCTCGTTGATGGCGTTGACGAGCGACATCACCTCGCCGCGCCGGCGCTCCGGCGCCTTGAGATCGAAAGCGCAGCTCACATGCAGGGTTTCGAGGTCGGGAAGCCAGGTGAAGGCGACGTGATATTCCGTCCATGCGCCGGCGACGGAAATGGAGATTTCATCTTCATCGTCTCTGTCGAAAGACCAGTCGTTGGTGGCCGCCAGTTGCTCCACAACATCCACGGGATGTTCGGCGCGTTCCATTTCTTTTTCTGTTGCGATCAGCATGTGCCAACCTTTTTGTAAATGTCAGCAGAACGCGGCGACTAAACAAACGAGCGACAATGCTGCTTCCGAGGAGGCGCCTCCTTTTCAAGCATTTGATTCGAGAGCGAATCAACTCTTGCCGTCACTATACTCCACATCAACCATGACGCTAGAAAGCAGTGCGTCGTCGCTTGCGAGGATGATGGTCGTTCTCCCATCGCGTAGATTTCTTCGCCGGTTCTTTCGCGGCGGAGACTGCTGGATTCGCTCTTGGGCGTAAATCGGCGCCCGCCCTCTCTTCCACAGCAAGAGGCGGCGTTCGCGATAAAAAATCTTTGGAGAAGAAGGATTTTTCGTCGCCCGGTCCTCGACGCCGCGCAAACTTTCGATCGCATGCGATTCGAAAGAATCGCTTTTTCGTTTGGGCGGCGGAGCCTTGAAGGAAAAGCCGACGCTTCGCTTAGCTAAGGCATAAGCGCCTTCAAAATCTTATTGCCGCGCCGCCTGTCGCGCTAAAGATGTCCGCATTGTTCGAAAACATGCCGTCATAGCGAATAAAGAGATCGGCTTCGGCAATGGAGAGGGTTAGTTTGGCTCCAACCGCTGCGGCGTTACGCGGCCATCGCGCGCCCTCCGCCCAAAAATCAGTGCGCAGCGCGCCTTGGAAGTTTTGCAGGACCTTCCGATGCACATCGGCGAAATCATGCGCCCAGCCGGCTCGCCCAGAGAGAGTCAAGGGAGCGCTCAAGCCAAGAGGCAAACCATAGGAAAGCTCTGCGCCCAAAGCGCTCATTGCCGTCGCCACCGTACGCTGCGTGACATTGAGATTGACGGCTCCAGCTCCTTGCTCCGAAAAACCTCTCGCAAAAAACACAATGCTTTGAAACGACGCAAAAGGCGCGGTTGTCAGCCTATCGCTCCAGTGAAAATCATAGCCGACTTCCGCCGTGGAAAGCAGGGAGTCGTTGTTGAAACTCGCGGTCGCCGTTCGCGCAAGTCCGGGGAAGGCGATGCTGCGGCTAACCGCCGTTTGGTTGTAGGAGTATCCCAAAGCCGCGTCGATATAGACATCGTTCGAAGCATATCCCGCATAAGATCCTATGGAATAGCTATCAAGATTTCCCGAGCCGGAAACGCCATTCAAACCGAAAGAGCTACGCGTGTAGGCCGCGCTCAAACCAACGAGAAGCGCGGGACTGAAAAGGTAATCCGCTCCGACGGCCGCTCCGCCGCCGGAGAAGCGTAATCCCTCAAAATCTTGGCTTCCATATAGCGAGGCCGCGCCCCCAAATCCGCTTATCCAGGGCCGCCAACCATTCGCCAAGCGCGGAACGGTTGGGACCCGGCCCAAATGAATTTGATCTCGCAGAACCTGCGCGAACATGCGTCCTGCCCCGATCGCGATCGACGCCACATTAGCGTTAACCTCGCCGTCCAACTGCCTCAATGCGTAACGCAAGGAGCCGGAATCTCCATAGTTGAGGAGATCAAGGGCGTTGTAGACGCCGTCCATATCGGTGAATTGCGCAGGAAAAATCGCGTGGTCGAGGGCGAAGGCCACCGTCCCAGGATTGCCGCCCCCGGCCCGAGGGCCATAAGCCAGCGCGAAAAGTCCGATGGATTGCCGATTGACGAAGTTGCTTTGGTCGATAAACAAGGGATCAGAGCTCGGCCCACATCCGCTTGGGCTTTGGCCGATTAAGTAGCCCTGAATCGCGCCTCCGTTTCCCCAGAAGCCGTGTGGTTGAACTTGTTGCGAGTCCGTAATGGGGCCCGCTTGCCCAAGGAGGATACAAGTGTGGGCGGGCAGTAAGGCGATGGTCTGCATTGTGGGAGTGGTAGGCAGCGCCAAAACGTCCTTAATTTGCTCTGGGGTCAAACCGCGCACTTGGTTGGACGGCACAACCCAGCTCCCGGCCGGATTGCTCGTAGCGTCGTAAAAACGCACATATTGGGTTGGCGTCGAGGTCCAAACCACAGCCACGGCGGCGAGCGGTGAATCGACGAAAGGGGGCGTCGTCGTCGAGGGCCAAGTATAAGGCAACAGGTAAGTATCGGCGTCGTGCCCGTTCGTAATCGACGGGTAAACCTGGCCCTGACATTTCGTCACCGTCTGACCTGGCGGGCAATCTTTGTTCCAAAGCGACTGGCCATAGGCGACCGGACCAGTAACGATTTGACCAGGAGGCAGAGTTAACGAACCTAGGCTCTGAGCGTATGCCGGAGCGCTGATTGCCACAACGATGAGCGCGGCCGCATAAAAAATCCACCTTCCAGGAAAAGGATTAGCCATGCTGCTGCCCGGCCCGATATTGCCCTATTGGCGCGATGAATAAATATTCACGCATGGCATATCGCGGCTATGGCTTTTGCAGATCAAAAGTCTTTTGCAGTGGAGTGTGGCAATCCAGCCACAGTCGGCGGCCCCCTCGCAAGCCTAGCGGCGCGTCGATCCAGCGCCCGCCGGACGCGAGCGTTGGACGACGCGCCTGGTAGCGCGCTGGCTTAATGCGACATGATCACCGGCGCGCCGACGTCGACGCGTTCATATAGATCAGAGACATCCTCATTGAGCATGCGGATGCAGCCATAGGAGGCCGCCGTGCCGATCGACGCGCGCATCTTATGCGTCGTGCCGTGAATGGCGACATCGCCATAGCCGAGCGTGAGCGCGCGCACGCCCATCGGATTGCGCGGCGAGCCGCCGGGAATGAAATTCGGCAATTCGGGATGATCCGCCTTCACGACCGGCGGCGGCACCCAGTCGGGATTGACATATTTGCCGCCGACCGAGGTCGTGCCCGACCATTCCTTGCCGTGTTTGGGAACGGCGACCGGATAGCTGTAGGCCACGCCCCGGTCGACGACGAGAAAAAGGCGGCGCTTGTTGGCGCTGATCACGATCGTGCCCGGCTCCACCTCCGGCGAGAAGGAGACGACGCTGCGCGCCGCCGAAGCGGTCTGCGGGGCGGCGCTCAGGCCGATCGCAGAGACGGCGGCGAGAAGGAGAAGACGGAAGGCGCCAATTTGCGGCTTGGCGTGGCGGGATGATGCGGGAACGAAGAACGCGATACGCATGACGAATGATCCTTGTTAACCCCAGCGCTCACACTGACAGATAGCGTCATTCTAACTTTCGCCATCTTTCTGTCGAAACGTTCCGCGTCTTCAGGTTAGCGCTTAACGTTAAGACGCTGCTGGGTTTATGCGGCTCAGCCGGCGCTTCGCTCTGCGCCTAACGCCGTATTTCAGACGCATTGTCGTCAAAATTTGCGCATGCCTGCGCTTGCAGTTGGACCATCGGCGCGAGATAGGACGACATGAGCGAGACCGCCGCCCCGCCCCGCATCTTCGATCGCGCGTTGCTGCGCCGACGCCTGTCGCGCGCCATAGAGCGCGGCGGCCCCGACTTCCTACTCAGGCGCGCGGCCGACGATCTGCTCGACCGGCTGCTGACGGTGAAGCGGGAATTTCCTCGCTCGCTCGATCTCGGCTCGCCGACGTCGCATTTTTCTCGCGCCGTCATAGAGAGTGGCCGCACGCCGCCCTGGCGCGCCAGCCGTTATGGCGGCGATGTGATCGCCGACGAAGAGGCGCCGCCCTTTGCGCCCGCCGCCTTCGATCTCATTGTCTCCGGCATGGCGCTACAATGGGCGAACGACCTTCCCGGCGTTCTCGTTCAAGTCAGACGCATGCTCGCGCCGGATGGGCTGTTCCTCGCCTGTCTCGCCGGCGGCGCGAGTCTTGTGGAGCTTAGGGCGGTTTTTGCGCAGGCCGAGGAGGAAATCACCGGGGGCGCCAGCCCGCGCGTCTCGCCCTTCGCCGACGTGCGCGACATGGGCGCGCTGCTGCAGCGAGCCGGCTTCGCCTTGCCCGTCGCCGATGTCGACAGTTTCACGCTGCGCTATGATTCGCTCTTCGAGCTCATTGCGGATTTGCGCGCCATGGGCGCCGCCAATGTTCTGACGATGCGCGCCCGCAAGCCGCTGCGCCGCGACATGCTCACGCGCGCCGCGCAAATTTACGCGGCGCGTCACGCTGACCCAGACGGGCGCGTGCGCGCGAGCTTTGAGATCGTCTGGGTCTCCGGCTGGGCGCCGCATGAAAGCCAGCAAAAGCCCGCGAAGCCCGGCTCTGGCGCCATGCGGCTGGAGGATGCGATGAAGCAATTGAAGCCGCCGCAGTGAAGGGATAGGTTTGTCGAAGGCGCATACGAGGAAGCCATGACGAAGCTTGCGAAGATCGAGGCCGCGGTGTCGAGCCTCTCCCCGGAGGAGCTTGCGAAGTTTCGGGCGTGGTTCGAGGAACTCGACGCCCACGCCTGGGATGCGGAGATCGAGCGCGACGCCAAAACGGGCCAGCTGGATGGATTGGGGGAGAAGGCGCTTTTGGACCACAAGGCCGGCCGGACGAAAGCTCTGTGAAGCATTACGCTTCCCAAGATTTTTGGGCGGCCTATGATCGTCTACCAAAAGAAATTCGGGAATTGGCGAACAAGAATTTCGCGCTGCTCAAAAGCAATCCGCAACACCCTTCGCTTCATCTCAAGAAAACTCGAAGGCGTCGGGATCAGACATCGCGCTCTGGCAGTCGAAGCGGATGACGGCTTTGTCTGGTTCTGGATCGGAACCCACACTGAATACGACCGATTGATAAAAGCGCAATAATGGGAAGCCGAGCGCCAGCGAAGAGCGCAGCTAAGGCGCAACCTCTACCTCCACGCGCCGGGTTTGAACGGGCGCGGGCTCCCACGGCCGCTGATAAACGAAGACGATCTGCGCTTGGCCCGGCTTGAGCGCGGTGATTTTCCAATGCCGAACGCTAGGGCTTCCGACCATTTTGGAAGGCGCGCCGCTGCGGCCGGCGTCGGCGATCGCGATTAGGTCGAGTCCTTCGCTCGCTTCGCTGTCGGTCCGCCAGGAATAGCCAGTCGTGATATTTTCCTGGAGCGAGAAGAGCGCGCTCGCGCCAACCTTGAGCCTTATGCGTTCATCGGCTTGCGCAAGCGTCGCCACAAGCAGGCCAAACAGCGTCGCGAGCGACAGCAGACGGTTCATGAGGCGACTCCTTTACGCAATTGCGGCGATGATGATAGGAGCCGCCTTCGCGATCAATAGACGCCCGGAATAAGCCGCGCCGTCCGCGCGCGATAGGCGTCATATTCCGCGCCGAACTCGGAGCTCAACAGGCGTTCTTCCGAATTCATGCGCGCGACGAGCGGGGGAATATTGAGCAAAGCCAAGAGAACGCCGACGCCCGTATTAAACGCCAATCCCCAGCCGAAGGCCGAGATGAAAAGGCCGAGATAGCTCGGATGGCGGATGCGACTATAGAGCCCGGTCGTCACCAGTTGATGCCCCGGCTGGATCGCGACAAGTCCACTGAAGCGGTGGCCGAGCACGGCCACGGGCCAAAGGCGCAGCGCGCCGCCCGCTGCAAGGAGCGCCACGCCAAGCCATCGAACCGCTTCGCCATCCAATAGCCAAACGCCTTGCTGGTCCGCCCATGCCGGCAGATAGGCGCCGACGAGCCCGACAATCATAAGAGCCGGAATGACCCATCGATTGGCGCGATCCTCGCGCAGGCCTGGACTGATATTGCCGCCGACGAAGGCCGAGGCGACGCCCATGAAGATCAATACGACGGCGAGCCCCGTTCGCGCCGGACTGGAAAAATAGGCGGCGAACCCGCCCTCGCCCAGGATCGCCAGCCAGAGATAAAGGGCGATGAAACCCAAGGCGACGGCCGCGCGGATAAGTAAAGGCTTCATGGCGACTCCCGTGAAAATTTCGCCTGCGGCGTGATATATAGGGGGCGCCGTTAGAGGATTTCATGACCGCCCTTGCCGCTTCCGCCGCATCAACGCTTGCAGTTCAGCCTTCGCTCGCCGGGATGACCCGCGCCGAGATCGCAGACTCCTTGCGCGCGCTCGGCCTGCCCGAGCGCGAAATCCGCATGCGCGTGGCGCAGCTCTGGCACTGGATCTATTTTCGCGGCGCACGCGACTTTGACGAGATGCTCAATGTCTCCAAGGCGCTGCGGGCGCGGCTCGCCGACGCCTTCGCCCTGCGCCTGCCGGAAATCGTCGAGGAGCAGGTCTCGAGCGACGGCACGCGCAAATGGCTGCTGCGGCTCGCCCCTGTCGACGTGCAGGACAAGGGCGCGGAGATCGAATGCGTCTATATCCCGGAAAGCGACCGGGGCACGCTCTGCGTCTCCTCGCAAGTGGGCTGCACCCTGAATTGCAGCTTCTGCCATACCGGCACGCAAAAGCTCGTGCGCAATCTGACGACGGCCGAAATCGTCGGACAATTGCTCGTCGCCCGCCAGCGTCTTGGGGATTTTCCCGGCCGCGAAAGGCCTACCGACGGGCTGACGCCCGCGGGCGAAGGCGTGCGCGCCGTCTCCAACATCGTCTTCATGGGCATGGGCGAACCGCTCTATAACCCCGACAATGTCATGGCGGCGGTCGACGTCATGGCCGACGGCGATGGGCTGTCGCTCTCCAAGCGCCGCATCACCGTCTCGACCTCCGGCGTCGTCCCGCAGATCGAGCGGCTCGGCGCCGAATGCGGCCCGGCGCTCGCCATCTCGCTTCACGCCGTGCGCGACGATCTGCGCAATGCGCTGGTGCCGCTCAACAAGAAATATCCGATTCACGCGCTTTTGCAGGCCTGCCGCGACTATCCAGGCGCGTCGAACGCCCGGCGCATCACCTTCGAATATGTAATGCTGAAGGGCGTCAACGACTCCCCCGCCGAGGCGAAGGAGCTGGTGCGCCTCCTGAAAGGGATGCCGGCCAAGATCAATCTCATTCCCTTCAATCCCTGGCCGGGCGCGCCTTACGAATGTTCCGACTGGGAGACGATCGAGCGCTTTTCCGACATCGTCTTCAACGCCGGTTACGCCAGCCCCGTGCGCACCCCGCGCGGACGCGACATTCTCGCCGCCTGCGGCCAGTTGAAGAGCGAGACGGAGAAGCTCAGGGCGCGGGCGCGCCTCGCGGCGGGGTGACGAGCGCGGTTGAACTGCTGCACGCGCAAACGGCGAGCGCCGCCAGCGCCGCCGAGATGAAGACGTTCCAATTTGCGAGCGTGAGGCCCAGCACCCATAGCGTCGGCTCGTCGCAACGCACGACCTTCACGGTCTGAAGCTGCTTCATGAAATCCTCGACCGAAGGCGCCGCCGTCAGCGCGCCCGAGCAATCCGAAGGCCCGGCAAAAATCTTCCATTCGACGCCCGAATGATAGATCGAGAGCGCGGCGTCGCCGGCGAAGAGCAGCGCCATCAACAGAAAGGCCCCGCGAGCGGCCGCGGCCCTCCCGGTCTGCGACAGGAACGCCGCGAGCGGCGCGAGCGCGAAGGCGGCGTAATAGGGAATGCGCTCCTTGTAGCAGAGTTCGCAGGGCAGAAATCCTCGCGCCTCATAGGCGAAGGCCCCGCCGATCGTCGCGACGGCGGCGGCGAGGATCAGCAGCGCCGCATTGCTCGGGTCCGCCAGGCGATCGAGCGCGCCGCGCCAGTTCATTTGGCCCTCTTGCCGCCTCAAAACATTTTCGCCGCGAGCGCGAAGCCTGCGACGACGATCACGGCAAGCGAGCCCATGAAAATTCCGAAATGGCTTTCGAGCTTAGAGCGGATGGGGTCGCCGAAGCGATTGATCGCGGCCGCCAGCACGAAGAAGCGCGCCCCGCGCGTTATGATGGAAAGCGCGATGAACAGCGGGAAATTATAGGCGAGCAGCCCCGAGACGATGGTGACGAGCTTATAGGGAATCGGCGTGAAACCCTTGACCAGAATGAAAATCGCGCCCCATTGCGCATAGAATTCGCGCAGCGCCTCCATCTTCTCGGCATAGCCGTAGAGATTGATGAGCCATTGCCCGATCGTGTCGTAGAAAAGCGCGCCGAAGGCGTAGCCGAGCGCCCCGCCCGCGACCGAAGCGATGGTGCAGATGGCGGCGAAATACCAGGCCTTCTTCGGCTCGGCGAGCGTCATCGGCACGAGGATCACGTCAGGCGGCACGGGAAAGAAGGAGCTTTCCGCGAAGGCGATGGCCCCGAGCGCGAGGGGCGCGCGCTTGCTCGCGGCGAGCGACATGGTCCAGTCGTAGAGCTTTTTCATTTGTCTCCGGCGGCGGCGCTGCTTTGGCCGCAGCGCATAGCATGTAAGTCTGGCCGAAAGAAGCTTGACGCCGGGTTGACGGGCGAAGCGGCGCGGCTAATATCCGCGCCGCTTCGCCGGCGCTCCTGCCGGCCAAGGCCCCTGTGGCGGAATTGGTAGACGCGCTCGACTCAAAATCGAGTTCCGCAAGGAGTGCTGGTTCGACTCCGGCCAGGGGCACCATTTAATTCAATTTAATAAAATATATCAATTAATTATAATTGTCGATCTTTGCTCTGGCCGCCGGCCTGATGGGACTGGGTCCTTCCTCGATCCGCGAGGCGTCGCCACGCCAGGCTCCTGACGAAAAGGGACCGCGGTCAAGGCCAATTTTGAGGCGAATGGTCGCGGAACGAACGCTGGCAATTCGCGTTGTACGGACGATCGCTTCTGCACATGCGAACGTAAGCTTTACGATCAGACGAAGCGACGATCTTCCAACATTTAAAATCCTCAAAGATTGGCCGGAGGATGCCGCGCATGTATTTGACGCCGATCCACTTTATCGACCTCGGGTTTCGCACCTTCATGGGAAACCCGTTTTCTGATCCGCAACAAATTTCCCTGCGGCAAGGGGAGAGCGACTTCCGCCTGCTGGATGCAAGGGAGGGTCTCGTGGTGACCCTCGGTCCCGATACGTCCTTTTTCGATCGGCCCAGCAGGTCTGTTTGCCGATGGCCTGGAACGCTGACTATTCCCCGCCAAAGTCCCCATTCTGTACCGAAACGCTCATGGATCGCGAATGAGTTCGCCACGTTTCTTTATGTGTGTTTTGGCGGCGGAGACGTGAAATTAAATCGGATAGCCGCCTTGGAAAAACAAAAGGAGATTTTGCTGACAGCGGGAGAAGGCAATGTCGTCGAGAAAATCGACCTGACAAAATTCGCGCGTGAGCGTTCGCCGCCTCTTCTGTTTCTCCAGCCTGCCTATCTTTGTTCATCCTCCAATGTCGCGATTCAATCGGTCCCATGTGACGCTTCGACGATGAGTTGGGCGCGAGCGCCCTATGTCTATATGACCCGCCCTGTTGACGATTTGTGGAACCCCGCAATTTTATGTCTCGCCGGCAAGACGATGATTTGGTGCGAAAGGATCGAGCCTGGCGAGAGTCGTGACTACGCTCTGGGAAACGTCATTGCGACGACCGCCAATATCGTTTCCAAGCTGCGGCCAACCAGCCAGGCGCACCCCGAGGATCGGATGCTCGCCGCAGTCAAACACGGCCGCGCTACAGCGAATGGGATTGTTTCGGCGTCGACAAAAACGAACGCCGACAACTCGTTCCGCAGGCGACTTCGTGAATTCGCCGCCGCCGTCGCAATCCTTTTCGAATCGATACGCGCCCGCGAGGGATTTTTTGTTTGCGAGCTGACCAATGATTCTGACGCCCCGGCCTATGTTTTCGTCCAACTTAACAAAAGCGATTTCTACGGCGGCTCGGGGCTCGTCGGCTTCGCGATAAAGCTACTCTCCAGCATCTTCCGTCTGTCGCATCTATCCCTGGGCCATTAATCAACGGGCTTACAGGCGGCGACGATTATGACGTCCGACGATTTGTCCGGCGCAGAAATCAATTCGGGCAGTAAAGCGTCGAGCGCACCCGCTGATAGCGCGCATAGTCGCCGCCGAGGCTCACATTGATTTCATTCGCCACGCATTTGCGGCCGACGGGCTCATAAGGGGCGGCATAGCCCCAGGGATACCATTCGTTTGACGGGGGATAGGGGCCGAGGCCGGCGTTCAAGGCCATGGCGGCGGCGCTCCAGTCGTAATAGCGCGGATCATAATCCCACGGTCCCTGCACCCAGGGGCCGAGGCGCACCGGCCCAGTGGAGCGCACGACGCGGCCAGCGCCATATCTGCGCCAGGCGGAGGCTTCCGAAACCGACAGGGCGGCGAGAAGAAGCGCGACGCATCCGCCCGCCAGAAATTTGCGCGCACGCATAATGTCCTCCGCGTTTTACGCGCTATTGAACCATGTCCATTCGAAAAAATCCCGTAGGCCGCCATAAAAAATTGCGCGCGGGGGACGCTGGGAATATTCCGCCGCTGGGCGGATTTATCGGCGCTTCAGGTTTAGTTCCCCCTTGATTTCGCGCGGCGGCCGCCAATCTCCTTTGACGGTGACAAAAGGGGCACGACCATGACCGACGACGATCAGAACAATCCCACCGTCCAGAAGAATAAATATCTTTTCGCCGGCGTTGGCGCCGTCCTTGGCGGCCTAACGGGCGTCGCTATAGCTGGGCCGGTCGCCGCTATTGTCGGAATCGGGCTCGGCGGCCTGCTCGGCTACAATATGCTCAAGCGGCTCTAAAAGCATTTCCGGCCGAAGCGGGCGCCGGTTCGGCTGAGACGAACGCGTCGATATTAAAAACGGGACGCATGCAAAATGCGTTATCCGCCGCGCTCAATCGTCGCGCTGGTGCACAAAAAGCAGGACCAATCCGATGCTGCCGATGAAGCGGAAGGCGGCCTGCTGCATATTGTAGGTCGCGGATCGCCACATCTGGAACCATTCGCCGCCGACGCCCAAGAAGCCGAAAAGATAGAGCCCGAGCCCGAGTGCGAGGCCCGCCACGGCGATATTTTTGGCGGCATTGAAACGAACGGCCTCCGCGCGCCGCTCGCGCCACAATTTCCCGGCGCCCGCGAGGCAGAGCGCCGCCGCAGCGAATTCGGTGAAGATGATGAAGCCGTAGAGCAGCTTATGCAGCGTCGGATTCGTGATCGACCGCCAGGAGATGACGCTGTCGCGCGGCACCTCGTCCATCGACATGACATGGCTGACGATTTCGTAATTCGTATTGTAGTCGAAAACATTATCCAACGCGATGAGCAAAAGGAGCGCGCCGATAGAAGCGACGAGAAGGATTTTGGATATTCTGACGGCCATCGACAGCTTCCTTTTGAATTAAGATAGCATGAAAATAAGGCGATTGATCTTGCGGCGCTTCGGCCTACAACACGGAGCGCGCTTTCCTAGGCGGACCGGCATTCATGATCGATCTCTACTACTGGCCGACGCCCAATGGCCATAAAATCACGGTCTTCCTCGAGGAGACCGGACTCGCCTACCGCATCAAGCCGGTGGACATTTCCAAGGGCGATCAGTTCAAACCCGAGTTTCTCGCGATTTCGCCCAATAATCGAATGCCCGCGATCGTCGACCGCGCGCCGGCCGACGGCGGCGCCGAGGTCGCGATTTTCGAATCCGGCGCAATCCTGCTTTACCTCGCCGAGAAGACGGGTCGGCTCCTTCCAGGGGACATTCGCGGGCGCGCGCGCGTCTTGCAATGGCTCTTCTGGCAGGTCGGCGGGCTTGGCCCCATGGCGGGCCAGAACCACCATTTCGCCAAATATGCGCCAGCGAAAATCCCCTACGCCATCGAACGCTACCGCAACGAAACCGGCCGGCTTTATGGCGTGATGGACGCCCAGCTCGCCAAAACCCCCTATCTCGCCGGCGACTATTCCATCGCCGACGTCGCAAGCTATCCCTGGGTCGTCCCGCATGAGGACCAGGGGCAGGATTTGGCGGATTTTCCGCATCTCAAGCGCTGGTTCGAGGCGATAAGGGCGCGGCCGGCGGTTGCGCGCGCCTATGCCGCCGGGGCGCCCTACGAGCGGGCGCGGGTCGATTTCTCGGCGCTGGAGCGAGAAATTCTTTTCGGCCAGAAGCCCGCGCGCGACGGGACGAAATAGGCTATAGCCGCGCGTCAAATATTCCAGCGAGGCCGCCCGCCCATGTCCGCCGACCGCCAGACCGCCGCAGAAGAAACCGCCAAGGCCCTGATCGAAGTAGAGGCCGTGCTGGTCAATGTCGAGAAGCCCTTCATCACCACGGCTGGCTGGGCGTCGCCCGTCTATATCGACATGCGCAAGATCATCGGCTTTCCGCGGCTGCGGCGGCGCCTGATCGATTTCGCGACGCAATGCGTCGAACGCGAGATCGGCTATGAGTCGCTCGACATTATCGCGGGCGGCGAAACAGCCGGCATTCCCTTCGCCGCCTGGATCGCCGACAGCCTGATGCTGCCGATGCAATATGTGCGCAAAAAGCCCAAGGGCTTTGGCCGCAACGCCCGCATCGAGGGCGATCTGAAGGAAGGCGGTCGGGCGCTGCTCGTCGAGGACCTTGCGACCGACGGCGGCTCGAAAAAGGATTTCGTGCAGGCGCTGCGCGATTCCGGCCAGCGCTGCGACCATGTCTTCGTCTTCTTCTTTTACGATATTTTCGCTGGCGCCCGCGAGGAGCTCGCGGCGATGGGCATTACGCTGCACGCGCTCGCGACATGGCGCGACGTGCTCGCGGTCGCGCGCGCGCATAAATATTTTCCGGAGAATGCGCTCAACGAAGTCGAAGCCTTCATCGCCGATCCCGTCGCCTGGTCGGCGGCGCATGGCGGCCTCGCCAAAGCCAAGGGATAATGGCGACGGAGCGATTGACGGACGCCATCTCTTAAGGAAGCGGCTGACGAATGGTCGGGCGTCGTCCGCGTGGATTTGGGTTGAAACCAGCTGAGGCCGCGATGCGGAAAATGATCGCTCCCCTTCTCGCGACGCTCGCCGCGCCCTGCGCCCAGGCCTATGCCGGCGAGCCGCCGCCCGGCTTCCTGCGCCTCGCCGAGATTGCGCCGGATCTCCTGCAGGAAATGCGCTACGCGGGGCCCCATAATTTCACCGGGGCGCCCGTGCCCGGCTATGGCGCGCCGCAATGCTGGCTGCGCGCCGACGCCGCCAAGGCGCTCGCGGCCGCCGCCGCCGAAGCGCGCAGCCGCGGCTTCTCGCTCGTCGTTTACGACTGCTACCGACCGCGCCGCGCCGTCGCCGCCTTCGTCGACTGGTCGCGCAATTCCGACGAGCGCGCCAAGCCGGAATATTATCCGCGCGTCGATAAAAGCGCGCTCTTCGCCGAAGGCTATATCGCCGAACGGTCGATGCATTCGACTGGTCTTGCCGTCGACATCGGGGTGCGCGGCTGGGACTTCGGCACGCCTTTCGATTTCTTCGACCCCCGTTCCTGGACCGCGGCTGAAAGCTCGCAAAAGGCCCGCGCCAATCGCGACGCGCTCCTCGCGCTGATGCGGCGGCACGGCTTCGAGAATTATCCGCGCGAGTGGTGGCATTTCACCTATAAAGGCGCGGATGGAGCGCCGAGTTATGACGCGGAGATCAATTGACGCGCTTCCGGCGATGGCCGCCTCGATAGGCTGAAGCGCCATGCGTCCGTCCCTGCTCGATCCGCTCTTCGGCCGGGTCGCCGCGCTTCCGGGCGTCGGCCCCAAGACCGCGAAGCTCTTCGACCGGCTGCTCGCGAAGCCGGGCGGCGAGGCGCGCGTCCTCGACCTGCTTTTCCATCTTCCGTCAAACGTCATCGACCGCAGCGCGCGGCCGACGATCGCCGCCGCGCCCCTCGATACGATGGTGGTGCTGAAGGTCAGGGTCGCCGAGCTTCGCCGCCCGCAGGGGCGTTATTCCAAGGCGCCCTATCGCGTATTGGTGGAAGACGAAACCGGCGATGTGGAGCTCGTGTTCTTTCTCGCCAATCAGGACTGGATCGAGCGTAGCCTGCCGCTGGGCGCGACGCGCTGGATTTCGGGCCGCATCGAGCTTTACGACGGGCGCCGGCAGATCGTCCATCCCGACCGCGTGCTGGACGAGGCGGGCTTCGCCAAGCTTCCCGTCTTCGAGGCCGTCTACGGCCTCACCGAAGGGTTGCAGGCGCGCTACGTCCTGCGCGCGACGGAAGAGGCCTTGGCACGCCTTCCGGCGCTTCCCGAATGGCAGGATGCGAGCGTCCTCGCCGCTAATAAGCTTCCGCCCTTCGTCGAGGCGCTGCGCGCCGCGCACCGGCCAGAAAACGCTGGCGCGCTTTCCGTGCAGCATCCGGCGCGCCAGCGGCTCGCGCTTGACGAATTGCTCGCGAGCCAGCTCGCCCTGCGGCTTATCCGCGCCAAGCTGCGGCGCCCCGCCGGACGCGCCCACATCGGCGACGGGCGCTTCACGCGCGCGATCGAAGCCGCGCTGCCCTTCCGCCTCACCGGCGCGCAGCGGCGCACATTGAAGGACATCGACGCCGACCTCGCCTCCGACAAGCGGATGCTGCGGCTCGTGCAGGGGGATGTCGGCTCCGGCAAGACGATCGTTGCGGCGCTTGCCATCGCCCGCGTCGCGGAAAGCGGGCGGCAAAGCGCGCTGATGGCGCCGACGGAAATACTCGCGCGCCAGCATTACGAGCGCCTCGCGCCGCTGTTCGAGGGCGCCGGCTTGCGGATCGCGCTTCTCACCGGCCGCGTCAAGCCCAGCGAGCGCGCCGGCCTTCACGCCGCGATCGGCGCCGGGGAGATCGACGTCGTCATCGGCACCCATGCGCTGGTTCAGGGCGATCTCGCCTTTCACGACCTCGGCCTCGCCGTCGTCGACGAACAGCATCGTTTCGGCGTTGAGCAGCGCCTTGCGCTCGGCGCCAAGGGGGACGGCGTCGACGTGCTGGTGATGACGGCGACGCCCATTCCGCGCACGCTCGCCTTGACGGCATTCGGCGACATGGATTGTTCCGCGCTCGACGAAAAGCCGCCGGGGCGCACGTCCGTCTCGACCCGCGCGCTGCCGGCGGATCGGATCGGCGAGGTCGTGGGGGGTCTTCAACGCGCGCTGGCGCAAGGCGCGCGCGCCTATTGGGTCTGCCCGCTCGTCGAGGAAAACGAAGAGCTCGATCTCGCCGCCGCCGAGGCGCGTCATGCGGACCTCGTCACATATTTCGGCGCCTCCGTCGGTCTTGTCCACGGCCGCATGAAGGGCGCGGAGAAAGACGCCGTCATGGAAGGCTTCCAGCGCGGCGAGATCAAAATACTCGTGGCGACCACGGTGATCGAAGTCGGCGTCGACGTTCCCGAAGCGACGATCATGGTGATCGAGCACGCCGAGCGTTTCGGCCTCGCGCAATTGCATCAGTTGCGGGGCCGCGTCGGGCGCGGCAAAGGCGAATCCTCCTGCCTCCTGCTGTATAAGGGCCCCTTAAGCGAAGCCGCCAAGGCGCGCCTGACCACGATACGCCAGACGGAAGACGGATTCCGAATCGCGGAAGAGGATTTGAGGCTGCGCGGCGAAGGCGAAATTCTCGGCGTGCGGCAGGCGGGACTGCCGGGCTTTCGCCTCGCCGATCTTTCCGCCCATGCGCGCCTGCTCGCCATCGCGCGCGACGACGCCGAACTCATCCTGCGCCGCGACCCCGATCTTGTGAGCGAACGCGGAGCGGCTCTGCGCGCTCTCCTCTATCTCTTCGAGCGTGACGAGGCCGTGCGCCTGTTGCGCGCCGGTTGATGGGGCGTCACAGGCGCCGCGCGATCACCGCGCGGTTGCTGTTGACGCCCTTGGCGTTGTTGTCGACTCCCCAGCAATTGCTGGTCTTCGTGAAAGACTGTTGATTGACGAGGACGCCGAGGCGCGCGAAGGGCAAGCCTTCAAGCGCGCGCCAGACGAGCCTTTCGAGCGGCAGCGCGCCGCCTCTCACCTCGCCGACCTCATAGACGACATGGCCGCCGCGCCGGACGACGCGCGCGAATTCTTCAAAAACCCCGCGGGTCATCGCCGACCAATCTTCAGGCGCGCGAAGTTGCGAGAGGACGATCCGATCTTGTCCGACGCCCGCGAACCAGTTGCGCAGCCAGTTGTCGGCTCGATAGTCAACGACATCGAGAAAAGGCGGCGAGGTGACGACAAGATCGACGCATCCAGCCTCAAGATGATCGAGCCGCGCCGCGTCGGCAACTGCGAGGCGCGGCTCCGCCGCGAGCGGCGGCGCGCCGCCGGCGAGCAAGGCGCGCGATTTTTTCAAGATCAGCGCGGCGATGTCGCGGGGCGGCGGCGCCTGCCCCCGCCGCGCATTGATCTTCAATTGCGCCTTCACTGAAACGGCCTGATTGGGCGGCATGGTGTAGACCGAGAAAAATCCTGGCGAATGGCCGGTCAGGCGATTGAGCGCGACCATTCTGATCCACTCGTCGACGGCGTCGAGCGCGCCCGCTTGCGCGCGCGCCAGCAAATAGCGCCGAAGCGCGCAAATCTGGCGCAGCGTTTCGTCGTGGTAAAACGCTAGCAGATCGTCCCGCTCGATTTCGCCGCTTCCCCAGGGCGCGGCGTCGAGCCGCGCGGCGATATCCTCGATTGTCGGCGGCCGCAGGCGTGGGCGCGTCAGCATCAGCGAGAGCGGATTGGCGTCCGAGCCGACAGGCCTGCGCCCCATCAACGCCGCCTCTAGCGCCGTCGTCCCACGCCCCATGAAGGGATCGCAGACCGTCTCGCCCGGCTGCGTCAGGCGGCCGATGAAGAAGGCCGGCAGTTGCGGCTTGAAACAGGCGCGATAGCTGATTTCATGCAGGGAATGCGCGCGCCGCTGCCCCGCCGTCCAATAGGCGTTTGTGTAATAGGGAATATCGTCCTCGACGGCGACGCCGGTCTTTGCGCCGAACTCGGCGAAAAGCCGCAATTCGTCGAGAAAGCTCTCTCCGCGACGGGCGGCGGCCGCGCGCATCTCCTATTCTTGCCGCCGGTCGGCGAGGCTTGGCAGCGATTTGATCCTGGCGCCCGAGGCGCTTCGCGCCAGAGCCAGCTCATACTGCGTTTGCAATTCCAGCCAGTCCTCCGGCTCGACGCCGAACCAATGGCCGAGGCGAAGCGCAGTGTCGGCGGTGACGCCGCGCTGGCCGTTGATGATCGCTGTGACGCGATTGACCGGCACGTCGATGTCGCGCGCGAGGTCGGAAGCCGTGAGCCCAAGATCGCGCAAATGGCGGGCGAGGATTTCGCCGGGATGAGGCATTGCGGTTTCCATCGATGACGATCTCAGTGCGTCGGCGGGCTTTGGCGCGGCATATTTCCGCCGGGCGGGCGTCGGCCGCTCGTCGAGCGCCTCTTGTCGCCCGCCCATCAAAAACCGCCGCGTCAGCTCCTCATGATAACGGCCCATATTCGCCCCTGCGGAATATAGTTTCCGTAAACCATATTATCTTTAACGTAAACTCTGCGACGGCCTTTTAGGCGCTTTCGCCCCTGATCCAGCCTTCGCGCGTCTCCGCCATGAAGTCGCCCAGGCGGCCCGCCGCGATTGCCGTGCGAATCCCCGCCATCAGCTCCTGATAATAGGCGACATTGGCCTGCGTCAGCAGCATCATCCCCAGGATTTCCCCCGCTTTCACGAGATGGTGCAGATAGGCGCGCGAATAATCCCGCGCCGCCGGACAGGAGGATGCTTCATCGAGCGGGCGCGGATCCTCGGCGTGACGGGCGTTGCGCAGCGTCACGCGGCCATGGCGGGTATAGGCGAGGCCATGACGGCCGGCCCGCGTCGGCATCACGCAATCGAACATGTCGACGCCGCGCGCGACCGCCTGCATAATGTCGTCGGGGGTCCCGACGCCCATCAGATAGCGCGGCTTCTCAAGGGGCAAATGCGGGATGGCGGTCTCCAACATGTCGAGCATGACCTGCTGCGGTTCGCCCACCGCGAGACCGCCAACAGCTATTCCTTGAAAGTCCATATCCGCCAGCGCCTTGGCGCTCTCGATGCGTAAGAGCTTAGAGGCGCCGCCCTGAACGATGCCGAAAAGCGCCCTCCCCGGGCGCTCCCGAAAAGCCTTGCGCGAGCGCTCCGCCCAGCGCAGCGAGAGGCGCATGGCGCGCTCGGCCTCGGCTTCCGAACATGGCAGGCGCACGCATTCGTCGAGCTGCATCTGAATATCGGCGCCGAGCAGGTCCTGTATTTCCATCGAACGTTCGGGCGATAGCTGGTGGCGCGAGCCGTCAATATGGGACTGGAAGGTGACGCCTTGCTCGTCGAGCTTGCGCAGCTTCGCCAGCGACATCACCTGAAAGCCGCCGGAATCGGTGAGGATCGGATAGGGCCAGCGCATGAAATGATGCAGGCCGCCGAGCCGCGCGATGCGCTCCGCGCCCGGCCGCAGCATCAGATGATAGACGTTGCCGAGGAGAATATCGGCGCCCGCGGCGCGGACGTCCTCGACAAACATCGCCTTCACCGTCGCCGCCGTGCCCACCGGCATGAAGGCGGGCGTGCGAATGGCTCCGCGCGGCGTAAAAATCTCGCCCTTGCGGGCGAAGCCGTCCGTGGCGTCGATGGCGAAGGAGAAGCCCTGCGTCATAACCCGTCCTTGGCGCCGAGCGCCGCGATCTTGACGATACGATAGAGGCCGCTGTCCGTCTCATTGAACCATACGGAAAAATTCGCGCCGATCCTTATTTCCGCTTCACGTAAATCGGTGCGCCAGCGCTCTATGCCCGCGCCGAAGTCGATGCCGCCGTCGCGGCGCAGGATGAAGGGCCGCATCCCCGCGCCCTCGAGATCGAAGGCGCCGAAAAGATCCCATGTCGAGGCGATGCGCGCGTCAACAATGCGCGCGTCGACGGTCATCGGCGCTTCGGTCGGATCGTCGCGCCAAAGCGCCACAATGCGCATGTCGCGCGCTTCGCTCATCGCTCGCCGCGCTGCAGGAGGCAGGCGTCTCCATAGGAGTAAAAGCGATAGCCGTTCTCGATCGCATGGGCGTAGGCGGCCTTTATGCGATCAAGGCCGGAGAAGGCCGAGACCAGCATGAAGAGCGTCGAGCGCGGCAGATGGAAATTGGTGAGCAGGATATCGACGGCGCGGAAACGATAGCCGGGCGTGATGAAAATTTTCGTGCGCGCCGCGTAAGGCGACAGTCTGCCCTCCGCGTCCGCCGCGCTTTCCAAGACGCGCAGGGCGGTCGTGCCGACGGCGACGATGCGCCCGCCCTTGCCGCGCGTTTCATTGAGCGCCCCCGCCGTCTTGGCGTCGAGCCGGGCGAATTCCTCATGCATGAGATGGGCGTCGGTATCATCGGCCTTCACCGGCAAAAAAGTGCCGGCGCCGACATGCAGCGTCACGCGATGAAGCCGCGCGCCGCGCGCCGCGATCGCGGCGAGAAGCGCCGGCGTGAAATGCAGGCCCGCCGTCGGCGCCGCCACCGCCCCAGCCTCGCGCGCAAAGAGCGTCTGATAGTCGATTTCGTCCCGCGCGTCGGCCGCGCGCTTGCCGGCGATGTAAGGCGGCAGAGGCATCTCGCCCGCCGCCTCGATCGCCGCATCCAGCGCCGCGCCGGCAAGGTCGAAGGCGAGCGCGATCTCGCCGTTCTCGCCTTTCGCTTCGACGCGCGCATCGAACGTTTCGACTGCTTGGTCGCTGCGCGCGTCGCAATGAGGGCCGAAGGAGATGCGATCGCCAATGGCGAGCTTTTTCGCCGGCCGCGCCAGCGCGCGCCAGCGCGACGGATCGAGCCGCTCGATCAACGTCGCCTCGACATTGGCGCTCGCTTCGCTGCGGATTCGCTGTCCGGCAAGCCGCGCGTGAATGACGCGCGAATCATTGACGACAAGCGCATCGCCCTCCCGCAGATAGGCGGGCAGATCGCTTACGCTTCGATCTTCAAAGCCGCCCACGGCCGGAACGACCAGCATGCGCGCGCTGTCGCGCGGGCTCGCGGGCCGCAGCGCGATACGGTCTTGCGGGAGCTCGAAGTCGAAGAGGTCGACGCGCATGGGTCAATGCTGAGGCGAAAATGGCCGGGACAAGCCCAGCCATAACGCGCGTGTCGCGGCAAAGCGTCAGCCCAGCGTCGCCTTGATGATTTTATCCGGATTCTGCACCGGCTCGCCGCGCTTGATCTTGTCGACATTCTCCATGCCGGAGATCACTTCGCCCCACACCGTATATTTCCGGTCGAGGAAGCCCGCGTCGGTAAAGCAGATGAAGAATTGCGAATTGGCGCTGTCGGGATCCTGCGCGCGCGCCATGGAGCATGTGCCGCGCACGTGCGGCTGGGCGTTAAACTCGGCCTTGAGGTCCGGATATTTCGAGCCGCCGGTGCCGGTGCCGCGCGGACAGCCCGTCTGCGCCATGAAGCCGTCGATCACGCGGTGAAAGACGATGCCGTCATAAAAGCCCTCGGAGACGAGCTTCTTGATATGCGCGACGTGATTGGGCGCGAGGTCGGGACGAAATTTGATGACGACCGGCCCTTGGGTCGTCTCCAGCGTCATTGTGTCGGCGGCGTCTGTCATAATGGCTCCTGTTGTTTCGTGAGCGCCCGGTTCCGCCATGTGTCATGGCCGGGCTTGGCCCGGCCATCCACAAGGAGCATCCCCGCGTGGATGCCCGCGACAAGCGCGGGCATGACGCTGCGGATGGACTATGGAAAACTCAGCTCTCGTCTCCGGCGACGCGGAGCTTAACGATCTTATCCGGGCTATCGACCATGCCATTATTCGACTTCGATCCCTTCTTGATCTTGTCGACAATGTCCATGCCCGATACGACTTCGCCGAACACCGTATATTTGCCATTGAGCTGCGGCGCATCGGCGAAGCAGATGAAAAATTGCGAATTGGCGGAGTCCTTGTCGCCCGCCTGACGCGCCATGCCGAGCGTGCCGCGCTTGAACGGCGTATCCGAGAACTCGGCCTTGAGGTCGAGGTAGCGCGAGCCGCTCATGCCCGTGCCGGTGGGATCGCCCGCCTGCGCCATGAATCCGTCGATGACGCGGTGGAACACGATGCCGTCGTAGAAATGCTCCTTGGCGAGCTTTTCGATCCGCTCGACGTGCTTGGGCGCGAGGTCGGGCCGCAGCTTGATGGTGACGCGGCCGTCCTTGGTGTCAAGGTACAGGATGTGTTCGTCGGCGGCGAAGGCGGGCACAGCGCCAAGCGCGGCGACGGCCGCAACGGCGAGAAGCAGACGGCGGGTCAGTTTCATAAAGCCTCCCTATGTATTATCGCGCTTTTGAACGGCGCGTTTGAGGGCCTCGACAGCTGCGGCCGGCGCGAAACCGGACACGTCGCCGCCAAGCGCCGCGATCTGACGCACGAAGGTTCCGCTGACATGGCGAAGCCCAGGCGAAGCCGGCAGGAAGATCGTGCGGATCTCGGGCGCGAGCGTCCCGTTCATCCCCGCCATCTGCATCTCATAGTCGAAATCGACGCCGTCCCGCAAACCGCGCAAAATCGCGCAGGCCCCGTGCCAGCGCGCCGCCTCGACCACGAGGCCGTCGAAGCTCACGACCTCGAAGGCGCATTTTCCGTCGAGCCTGGCGCAGACGTCGCGGATGATCGCCGCCCGCGCGTCGAAGGTCAGCCATGGCGCCTTGCCGTGATGAACGCCTATGGCGACGATGATCTTGTCGAACAGCGCCGCGCCCTGCTCGATCACGTCGAGATGGCCGAAGGTCAGAGGATCGAAACTGCCCGAGTAAAGGGCGACGCGCGTCGTCATGAGAGGGGTATAGGGGATTTCGGGGCAATATGGGAGGCTGACCGGAGGGCGGCAGATGGCGAAGACGAGCGCGGGCGTTCTGCTGTTTCGCCGGGTCGGCGACGGCGTCGAGTTTCTGCTGGTCCATCCCGGCGGTCCCTTCTGGGCCAAGAAGGACGCGGGAGCCTGGTCGATCCCCAAGGGCCTTATCGATGTCGGCGAAGACCCGCTCGCGGCGGCGAAGCGCGAACTCGAGGAAGAGACCGGCATTGTCGCCGCGGGGGATTTGACGCCGCTCGGCGCTTTCGTTCAGCCGAGCGGCAAGACGGTCGTCGCCTTCGCCCTCGAACAGGATTTCGACCCCGCCGAACTGCGCAGCAATATGTGTCCGATCGAATGGCCGCCGAAATCGGGAAAGCGGATGGAAATTCCCGAGGTCGATCGCGCCGGCTGGTTCGCGCTGGAGGCGGCGCTGGAGAAGATCACGAAAGGTCAGGCGCCGATCGTGAGGGCGCTGGCGGAGAAATTGAAGGCGCGGGCGGCTGGGGATATTGAAAACCCATCGTGATAGGTTATTCTCATTGATGGTTACTGAGGCGATCCATGGGTGAGCTCACTGAGGCGGAGATTGACGCCGCATTGAGGCGGGGCGCGCAAGTTCAAATCATCGAGCCGCGCGCGGACTCCGCGCGCTATGACCGCGCCAATGATCGCGTGATCGTCGAATTGACAAATGGCTGCGCCTTTGTCTTTCCGGCGCGATTGGCGCAAGGGTTAGAGGATGCCGCGCCCGAGCAATTGGAGGCGGTCGAAATTCTAGGCGCCGGAGCGGGCCTCCATTGGGAGGCGCTTGACGTCGATCTCTCGGTTCCGGGCCTGCTAGCCGGCGTGTTTGGAACGAAGTCTTATCTTGCGCGATGCGCCGGCGCGTCGCGCTCGCCCGCGAAGGCGGCTGCTGCGCGCGCGAAGGGCGGAAGGCCGAGGAAAGAGAGAAATGACAAAACTGCTGGAAAAAGCCATCGATAAAGCGCGCGCGCTCTCCGAGGGGGAACAGGATATCGTCGCCCTGCTCATTCTCGATGCGATAGAGACTGGCGCGCATCCTGCCGCGCTCGATGATGTGACCATCGCTGCGCTTGAAGATGGATTGGCGGAGGCGCGACGCGGAGAATTCGCCTCGGAAGAGGAAGTGGCCGCTCTTTGGAAGCGCCATGGGTTATGACGGCATATGAAAGCACGATTTACGCGGCGGGCGCTGGCTGATCTCTCGCAAATTTTCGCTTATTTGGATGAGAGAAGTCCGGTTGGCGCCGCGCGCGTCAAAGGGGCTCCAAAAAAGGACAATCGATTCGATTGAAATATTTCCTTTGGGCGGCCAGCTTTCGGACTGGGGCGGGCTGCGCGAACGTCCGGTCAGCCCTTTCCCCTATATTGTTTATTGGGCGGTCGAAGGCGAGGAATTGTGGATCGTGCATATCCGCCATGCGGCGCGACGACGACCGGTTAAATAGAAGTCATTTCACTCTTCGCCTTCCTCCCCTTCGCCCACATCGCCGATATGCTCCACCGACACCACGCGTTCGTCATCGGCGGTGTCGAACACGATGACGCCCTGCGCGCCGCGGCCGGCGATGCGGATGCCGTCTACCGGGCAGCGGATGAGCTGGCCGCCGTCCGTCACCAGCATGATTTCGTCGCCATGCGCCACCGGGAATGAAGCCACGAGCTTGCCGTTGCGCGCGTTCACCGCCATGGCGACGATGCCTTTGCCGCCGCGCCCGGTCGTTCGATATTCGTAAGAGCTCGTCCGCTTGCCGTAGCCGTTCTCCGACACGGTCAGGATGATCTGCTCGGCCGCCTGCATCTCATAGAAGCGCGTATCGGAAAGCTCCACGGCGCCCGCCGCTTCTTCCGCGTCGGCGCCCGTTTCGCCCCCCTCCGGCGACACGTCTTCGCCCATGCGCCGACGCAGCGCGTTGGCGCGCTTGAGGTAGGAGGCGCGCTCATCCCCCGTCGCCTCGAAATGATTGAGGATGGAGAGCGAGATCACCCTGTCCCCCTCCCCCAGCGTCACGCCGCGCACGCCCATGGAGGTGCGGCCCTGGAAGACGCGCACCTCGGGCGTGGCGAAGCGAATGCAATGGCCGTCGCGCGTCGTCAGCAGCACGTCGTCGCGCTCGGTCGCGGTCGCGACATCGACGATCGCCTCCCCCTCGTCGAGCTTCATCGCGATGAGGCCGTTGCGGCGCACCTCGATAAAATCGGAAAGCTTGTTGCGCCTTATCGTGCCGCCCGTCGTCGCAAAGATCACGTCGAGCGTCGCCCAGCTTCCTTCATCCTCGGGCAGCGGCATGATGGTGGTGATGCGTTCGCCCTGCTCCAGCGGCAGCATATTGACGAGCGCCTTGCCCCGCGCCTGCGGCGCCGAGAGCGGCAGGCGCCAGACCTTCTCTTTATAGGCCTTGCCAAGCGAGGAAAAGAACAGCACCGGCGTATGCGTATTGGCGACGAAGAGCCGGTGGACGAAATCCTCCTCCTTCGTCTGCATGCCGGAGCGGCCCTTGCCGCCGCGCCGCTGCGCGCGATAGGTCGAGAGCGGCACGCGCTTGATATAGCCGGCATGCGAGACGGTCACGACCATATCCTCGCGAGCGATGAGGTCTTCGTCCTCGACCTCGCCGTCGGCCTCGATAATTTCCGTGCGGCGCGGCGTGGCGTGCGCTTCCTTGACCGCGAGCAGCTCCTCCTTGACGATGGCGAAGAGCCGTTCGCGCGAGCGCAGGATATCAAGATAATCGGCGATCTCGGCGGCGAGCTTGTTCAAGGCCTCGGCGATTTCCTCGCGGCCTAGCGCGGTCAAGCGTTGCAGGCGCAGATCGAGAATGGCGCGCGCCTGCGCCTCCGACAGGCGGCAGGTTCCGTCTTCGCTGAGCTTATGGCGCGGATCGGCGATCAGCTCGACGAGCGGCGCCATGTCCTTCGCCGGCCAGTCGCGCGCCATCAAGGCTTCGCGCGCCGCCGCCGCGTCGGGCGACGAACGGATGAGATGAATGACCTCGTCGATATTGGCGACGGCGATGGCGAGGCCGACCTGCAAATGGGCGTTGTCGCGCGCCTTGGCGAGACGGAACTTGGTGCGCCGCGTCACCACCGTCTCGCGGAAATCGACGAAGGCGCGCAGCACGTCATGGAGCGTCATCAGCTCGGGGCGCCCGCCGTTCAGCGCGATCATATTCACGGGGAAACTCGTCTGCAGCGCGGTGTGGCGCCAGAGCTGATTCATCACCACGTCGGCGACCGCCTCGCGCTTCAACTCGATAACGATGCGCATGCCGTCGCGGTCGGATTCGTCGCGCAGATCGGAGATGCCCTCGATCTTCTTTTCCTTGACGAGATCGGCGATGCGCTCGATCAGCGCCGCCTTGTTCACCTGATAAGGAATTTCGGTGAAGACGATCGCCTCGCGATCCTTGCGCAGCGTCTCGATGCCGCCTTTCGCGCGCATGATGATCGAGCCGCGCCCGGTCGCAAAGGCATTGCGAATGCCGCCGCGCCCGAGGATCGTCGCCGCGGTCGGAAAATCCGGACCCGGCACGATCTCCATCAGCTCGGCGACGCTCATATCCGGTTTGTCAATCATCGCCACGCAGGCGTCGATCACCTCGCCGAGATTATGCGGCGGAATATTCGTCGCCATGCCGACGGCGATTCCGCCCGCGCCGTTTACGAGAAGATTCGGAAAGCGCGCGGGAAGAACCGAGGGCTCGTGCTCCTTGGCGTCGTAGTTCGGCTGGAAATCGACCGTGCCCTCATCGAGGTCCTCGAGCAACGCGAGCGCGGGCTTGGCGAGACGCGACTCCGTATAGCGCATCGCCGCCGGCGGATCATTGTCCACCGAGCCGAAATTGCCTTGCCCGTCGATGAGCGGCAGCCGCATCGAAAAGGGCTGCGCCATGCGCACCAGCGCGTCGTAAATCGCGGCGTCGCCATGCGGGTGATATTTACCCATCACGTCGCCGACGATGCGCGCGGATTTCACATAGGCCTTGTCGGGCGTGTGCCCATTCTCATGCATCGAGAAGAGAATGCGGCGATGCACGGGCTTCAACCCGTCGCGCACGTCAGGCAGCGCGCGCGAAACGATCACGCTCATCGCATAATCGAGATAGGAGCGCTTCATCTCGTCGGCGATGGACACCGGCTTGATATCCGAACCGGGCTTATCGGGATCGTCTTTTTTTGTGTCTTCGTCAGCCAATGGCGCGCCAATTCGAATTGAGCGTTTCGCGTCGTATTTCTATAGGCGATTCTCGGCGCAGGCGCCAGCCGCGACATATATGGAATATCTTTCTATTTCAAATATTTATAGAGATAGTAAGAGGGCTTGGCGTGGTTTTTCCGGCTTCATCCAAGCGTATTCTCAAATTGGGCGCCCTTGGCGCGTCCGGGCCGGGCGCCTCCTGCCCTTGAAGCGGCTCCGCCGGCTTCTCTCAGGCCGCAATTGGCGAGGAGCCCCGGCGAGCCTGGCGGAAAGGCGCTCTATAGGAGGAACGAAGGCCAGGGAAGGCCTTTGGCGCGTGGAGGCGCTACGGCTCCACAGCGCTCAGCGCGGGCTCTTCCCCGGCCGGCTTCAATTCGACGCTTTCGCCGCAGCCGCAGGCCGAGGTCTGATTGGGGTTTTCGAAGACGAAGGTCGAGCTGAACTGCGTCGACTTCATATCCATCCTCGTGCCGAGGAGATAAAGCACCGCCTTGGCGTCGATGATGACCCGCGCGCCCTCGCTCTCGATCACTTCGTCGCCTGGGAGCGGTTCGCCGATCTCCATTTTGTAGGACATGCCCGCGCAGCCGCCCTTTTCGACGGAGACGCGCAAGCCCTCGTCGGGGCCCGCCTTCGCCAGCAGCGCGCGCACGCGCTCGGCCGCCGCCGGGCTCACATTCATCACGCTCATTTTCGGCAAGGCCGCCATCGCTCGCTATCCCCCGTTATCGGCGCTTTCGCGCTCACCACATGTCGAGAGCGACCCTCGCCTCATCCGACATACGGCTTTGATCCCAAGGCGGATCGAACACCATATTGACTTTCACGTCGCTGACGCCGGGCACGGCGCTCACCGCGTTCTTCACCCATATAGGCATTTCCCCCGCGACGGGACAACCCGGAGCGGTCAGCGTCATGTCGATTTCCACGACTCCCTCGTCGGAAATATCTACTCGGTAGACAAGGCCCAGCTCATAGATGTCGGCGGGAATTTCCGGGTCGAACACAGTTTTGAGCGCCTTCACGATGTCATTCGTCAGACGCTCCATCTCGATGGCCTGAGGCGTCCGATCCGACGCGGCGTCGCGCGGCGCGTCGCTCGTAGGGGAAACATCGGTCATGAGCACGCAATTCTCCTCAGGAGAACAGGGCGCGGGACTTGTTCAGCGCCTCGGCCAGCCGGTCGATCTCCTCGAGCGTATTATAGAGCGCGAAGGAGGCGCGGCAGGTTGAGGAAACCCCGAAGTGGCTCAGAAGCGGCATGGCGCAATGCGTGCCGGCGCGCACGGCGATTCCCGAACGGTCGATGATCGTCGCAATGTCATGCGCATGCGCCGCCGCCATGTCGAAGGAGAGGATCGGCCCCTTGTCCGGCGCGCGGCCGAAGATGCGCAGGCCCTCGATCTGCGCAAGGCGCTCATGCGCATAGGCGGTGAGCTTCGCCTCATGCTCGCGGATCGCCGGCCGGCCGATACGCTCCATATAGTCCAGAGCCGCGCCGAGGCCGACGGCTTGAGCGATCGGCGGCGTGCCGGCTTCGAAGCGATGCGGGGGCGCGTTATAAGTTACGTAATCGCGCGACACGGTTTCGATCATCTCGCCGCCGCCGCAGAAAGGCGGCAGTTCCTCGAGCCATTTACGCTTGCCGTAAAGCGCGCCGATTCCGGTCGGTCCGTAGAGTTTGTGGCCCGTCACGATATAGAAATCCACATCCAGCGCGCGCACGTCGACGTCGAGATGCACCGCGCCCTGCGACCCGTCGACGACAAGCGGAACCCCATGCGCATGGGCGATGCGCGCGACTTCGGCGATCGGCGTCGGCCAGCCCAGCACGTTCGACATATGGGTGAGCGTGACGATCTTGGTGCGGTCGGTGAAGAGCTTTTCGAAAGCGTCGGGGTCGAACCTTCCATCGTCGTCCGTCTCGATCCATTTCAGCACGGCGCCCTTGCGCTCGCGCAGAAAATGCCAGGGCACGATGTTGGAATGATGCTCGGTGAGCGACAGGATGATTTCGTCGCCTTCGCCGATATGGGCGAGGCCGAACGAGGCCGCCACTAGATTCAACGCCTCCGTCGCGCCGCGGGTGAATATGATTTCTTCCGTCGACTCCGCGTTCAGAAAGCGTCGCACCGCCTCGCGCGCGCCCTCATAGGCCTCCGTCGAGGCGTTGGCGAGATAATGCAGCCCGCGATGCACATTGGCGTATTCATGTTCGTAAAAATGCGACAGCCGCTCTATGACGGCGCGCGGCTTTTGCGCCGAGGCGGCGTTGTCGAGATAAGCGAGCGGCTTGCCATAGGGACGTTCCGAGAGGATCGGAAAATCCTTGCGGATTTCCTCCACATCATAGGCGGCGCGAATGCGTGTGAGCTCGTTCATCCTGCAATCCTTCGCGAGAGCCAAGCGCCGACGCGTTCGCTCAAAAACGCGCGCAACTCGTCATTGTCGAGCGTCTCCACCGCTTCATTGGCGAATCCTTCGATCAGCAGGGCTTCGGCCTCGCGTCGCGGCACCCCGCGCGCGCAAAGATAAAAGAGCTGATTCTTGTCGATCCGTCCGCATGTTGCGCCGTGTCCGCATTGCACGTCATCGGCGAATATCTCAAGCTCGGGCTTGTTGTTCATGGTGGCGTTCTCGGAGAGGAGCAACGCCTTGGACTGCATCGAGCCGTCCGTCTTCTGCGCGCCGGGCCGCACGATGATCTTGCCCTGAAAAACGCCGACGCTTTGTTGATCGAGAATGGTTCGGAAACATTCGCGGCTTTCGCCATGCGGCTTCGCATGATCGACGACAAGCGTCGTGTCCGCGTGCAGGCGTCCGCGGCCGAGCGTCGCGCCGTTGAAGGCGGCTTTCGCGTTTTCGCCGTCGAGACGCGCGAAGAGTTGCCGGCGCGCCAGCCCCTCTCCCTCGATCAAGGCGAATGAGTTAAGCGCCGCATCCCCTTCAAGATGCGCGAGCAGGCTGAGGAGCCGGATCGACTCAGGCGCGTCGCCGGAGAAGACGGTGACGAGATCGAGTGAAGCGCCCGCGCCGAGCCGGACGGCCATGGCGTGATTGTCCTGCGCCGGCGCCTTGGAAAGCGAAGCGACGGTTTCGATCAATGTCGCATGCGCGCCCGCGCCCAGTATCACGAGCGAACGCGTATAGCTCGACTGCGCGGCCTCGGCGGAAGCGAAAGTCGCGAGTTCGATCGCGCGCTCGATCTTCGCGCCCGGCGCGAAGCGCAGCACGACCCCGTCCTGCATGAGCGCGGCGTTGAGCGCGACGACGGCGTCATCGACGCCAAGATCGGCGCTCGCCAGCGCTGTCATTACCTCCGCCGCGCCTTCCTCCAGCGCGTCGCGCAGCGACTGCGCGACGACGCCTTCCGGGAGCCGCGCCAAATCTGAAAGATCGGGCCGGAAAACCCCGTCGAGGGTGACAAGCCGCAGCGAATCGTGCGCGCGCGGCAACGCTGGGCTGGCGTGAGAGGCTTTCGCGAGCGGCGCCGGCTTGCTGAGCGCGGCCTTGAGGTCGGTGTAATGCCAGGACTCGATGCGACGGTTCGGCAGGCCGCGATCGGCGAACGCCGCCCAAGCCGCCGCGCGCAATTTCGGCGCGCCCTTGTCCTGCATTTCTTCAAAGAATGACGCGAAGGCGCCTTCCGCTTCGCTCGCCAATTTTATCATCGCCTCACACCGCCTCTTCCGCGACGTATTCCTGATAGCCCCGCTCTTCGAGCTCCAATGCAAGCTCCGGCCCGCCGGTGCGCTGGATGCAGCCTTTCGCCATGACATGCACCGTGTCGGGCTTAATGTAGTCGAGCAGGCGTTGATAATGGGTGATGACGACAAAACTGCGGTCGGGGGCGCGCAGCGCATTGACGCCCTCCGACACGACGCGCAACGCGTCGATGTCGAGTCCCGAATCCGTTTCGTCGAGGATGGCGAGCTTGGGTTGCAGCAACGCCATCTGCAGAATTTCCATGCGTTTCTTCTCGCCGCCGGAGAAGCCGGAATTGACCGGGCGCTTCAGCATGTCCTGCGGCACGCCAAGCGCCGCCGCCGCCTCATTCACGCGCTTGATGAATTCGGGGGTCTGCAGCTCCGCCTCGCCGCGCGCGCGCCGACAGGCGTTGAGCGCCGCTTTGAGGAAGGTCATGGTCGCGACGCCCGGAATCTCGACAGGATATTGGAAGGCGAGGAAGACGCCCTTGGCGACGCGTTCGGAAGGCTCGAGGCCGAGAATATTCTCGCCGTTGAGCTTCACTTCGCCTTCGGTGACGTCATAACCCTCGCGGCCGGCGATGACGTAGGAAAGCGTCGACTTGCCCGTGCCGTTCGGGCCCATGATGGCGGCGACCTCGCCAGCTTTCACGCTGAGCGTCAAGCCTTTCAGAATTTCCCGCCCGCCGACCGAGACGTGGAGGTTTTTTATTTCGAGCATGTGTATTTCCGCCGCCTTTATGCGTCATCGCAGGCCTTGAACCCGCCATTCGTATCTTGGCTTTCCACGACTCTCCTCGCCGTCCGTCTCTCGTTTCGGCGCGCCGGGAGAGTCCCGTCGTGACGGGCTTTTCCCGTCACCCCACGCTTCCTTCCAGAGAGATCGAAATCAATTTCTGCGCCTCGACCGCGAACTCCATCGGAAGCTGCTGCAGCACGTCGCGCACGAAGCCGTTGACGATCAGCGCCGTCGCCTCTTCCTGGGAAAGCCCGCGTTGCATGGCGTAGAAGAGCTGGTCATCGGAGATTTTCGAGGTCGTCGCCTCATGCTCGAATTGCGCGCTCGGGTTCTTCGACTCGACATAGGGCACGGTATGGGCGCCGCAGTCATGGCCGATCAGCAGGCTGTCGCATTGCGTGAAATTGCGCGCCCCTTCCGCCTTGCGATGCGCGGAGACCTGGCCGCGATAGGTATTCTGCGAATGGCCGGCCGAAATGCCCTTCGAGATGATGCGGCTTGTCGTGTTCTTGCCGAGATGCAGCATCTTGGTGCCGCTGTCGACCTGCTGACGGCCGTTCGACACAGCGATCGAATAGAACTCGCCGTGGGACCCGTCGCCGCGCAGGACGCATGACGGATATTTCCAGGTGATGGCGGAGCCCGTCTCCACCTGAGTCCAGGAAATATGCGAATTGCGGCCGCGGCAGTCGCCGCGCTTCGTCACGAAATTATAAATGCCGCCCTTGCCTTCGCTGTCGCCGGGATACCAGTTCTGCACCGTCGAATATTTGATCTCGGCGTCGTCGAGCGCGACAAGCTCCACGACCGCTGCATGCAACTGGTTCTCGTCGCGCTTTGGCGCCGTGCAGCCTTCGAGATAGCTCACATAGGCGCCCTCATCCGCGATGATGAGCGTGCGCTCGAACTGGCCGGTGTTCTTCTCGTTGATGCGGAAATAGGTGGAAAGCTCCATCGGGCACCGCACGCCCTTCGGCACATAGACGAAGGAGCCGTCGGAGAAGACCGCGCTGTTCAGCGTGGCGTAGAAATTGTCCGTCACCGGCACGACGGAGCCTAGATATTTCCTCACCAGTTCGGGGTGAGTCTTCACCGCCTCAGAGATCGGGCAGAAGATCACGCCCGCTTTAGCGAGCTCCTCCTTGAAGGTCGTCGCCACCGAGACGCTGTCGAAAACGGCGTCGACCGCGACGCGGCGCGTCTCCACCCCGGCGAGAATCTCCTGCTCGCGCAGCGGAATGCCGAGCTTTTCATAAGTGCGCAGCAGTTCGGGATCGACCTCGTCGAGCGTTTTCGGACCGGGCGTCGATTTCGGCGCCGAATAGTAATAGAGGTCCTGATAGTCGATCGGCGGATAATGCACGCGCGCCCAGGTCGGCTCCGGCATGGTCAGCCAGCGGCGATAAGCCTCGAGGCGCCATTCCGTCATCCAATCCGGCTCGTTCTTCTTCGCCGAGATGAAACGGACGATGTCTTCGTTGAGGCCTTTGGGAGCCTTTTCCGACTCGATGTCGGTCGAAAACCCATATTTATAGGCGTCGACGTCGATTTCTTCGACGCGCGCAACGGTCTCCTGACGAGCCGCCATCTTTCTTTCTCCTCGTCACGACGGGTTCAAGGCCCGCCGGCCGATCGTTCCGCCGTCGCCCTGCATTTGTCCCCTTGGCGCGTCGCGCTTATGGGGCCGGCGCCTGGGCGGCGGAATGTCGCGACCTCATTCGATCCACGACACCTGCAAGAACCTTTCCAAACTCTTCTACATCCTCCGCGGTGGAAGACCAACCCAAACTCGCCCTAAGCGCCGCTTTTTCCTGTGCGCCCATCGCCGCAAGCACATGAGATTCTGTAATCTTTCCAGAAGAGCAAGCGGAGCCGGCGGAAAGCGCCACGCCTTCAAGATCAAGCGCCATAAGCAGGGTTCGGGCGTCAAGACCAGGAAGGGCGAAGGCGGTGGCGTTCGCCGAGCGGCCGGCCTCCCTTCCGTAGAATTGGGCGTTTGGCGCGACTTTCAAGACCTTATGCTCCAAGGCGTCGCGTAAAGCGGCAAGCCGTGCGCTTTCCTGCGGCGCCTTGGCGATCGAAGCCGCAACCGCGGCGGCGAAGCCGACCACGCCCGCGACGTTTTCCGTTCCCGCGCGACGGCCATATTCCTGTCCGCCACCACGCAGAACAGGATTGGCGAGATGCAGGCTGTCATCCCTAAGAGCCAATGCGCCGACGCCCGTCGGGCCGCCGAGTTTATGTGAAGAAAAGAACAATATATCGGCGTCCGTTGTCATAAATGTCGTATCGATCCGCCCAACGGCCTGCGTGGCGTCGCAGACAAGAAGTCCCCCTGCCGCATGAACGCGCGCCGCGGCGGCGGCGACAGGCTGAATGACGCCGGTTTCATTATTAACGGCCTGGAGCGCCAGCATCGCGCGCCCGCCTTGATTTTTATTAAGCGCCGCGTCGAGCGCCTCCAGCGAGAGCGTCCCGTCGGCGTTGAGCGCTATGTGCTCGACCGCCTGCGGCGGAAAGCGATGGCCTTGAAGCACGCAGGCGTGTTCTCCGGCGCCGATCAGCAAAACATCGAAGGGCGCGGCGTTGCGCTGGACCTCGATGTTAGGCGAGAGCGCGAGGTTCGCCGCCTCGGTCGCGCCCGACACGAAGACGACGTTGCGCCGCGCCGCGCCTATGGCCTTGGCGACGGTTTCGCGAGCGTCCTCCAGCAAGGCTTTGGCGGCGCGCCCCTCCGCATGGATCGACGAAGGATTGCCGAGCGCGTCCAGCGCCGCGAGCATCGCCGCCCGCGCTTGCGGGCGCAGCGGCGACGTGGCGTTATGGTCGAGATAGACGCGGGCCATGGTTGAAATGTAGCTGTTCTTGCCGGCGCTTGGGAGAGGCGCGGCGCAGGAAGAGTTTGCCTCGTCCCGCCGCCGTGCTAGCGCAGCGCGATGACGATGCGCGAGACGACGCTCGAAGAGCTTATGGGCCTATTGCCGGCGAAGGGCCGCGTCATGGGCCTCGATCTGGGAACCAAGACGATCGGCCTCGCGCTTTCCGATGTCGAGCGGCGGCTCGCCTCGCCGCTCGACACGATCAAACGGACGAAATTCTCGCAAGACGCCGAGACGCTACTGAAGCGCGCCGCCGACTTCGAGGTCAACGCGCTGATCGTCGGCCTACCGCTCAATATGGACGGCTCGCAAGGCCCCCGCGTGCAGGCGACGCGCGCCTTCCTGCGGAGCCTCGGGAAACTGTCGTCCCTGCCCTTCGCCTTCTGGGACGAACGCCTTTCGACCGCCGCTGTCACGCGGGAACTCATCGCGCAGGACGCCTCTCGCGCCAAACGCGCCGAAGTCGTGGACCGCATGGCCGCCGCCTATATTTTGCAGGGCGCGCTCGACCGTCTGAAAGGCTTGGCTCCACGTTCATAGAGATTACAACTTTTGATAGTATTTTATGCTTGACACAGCATAGGCGCGATGCAAAGAAAAATACAAATAAGTCTGATGTTTAACGGATTTATGCTGACGTTGGGCGCATTGCGGGGAAAAACAATCATGGCCCGGCCGGACGGTCGTCGACGGCTTGCGACTGACAAGGCGGGAGGAGTCGCGGATAAGAAGCAAGCCGCGCAGGACGCGGCGTCGACTGCCGCATATATTGCTGATATGGCTCATGAAATGTCGAAGCTTGCGAGCGGCTGCGGCTTGCCGATGCTTTCCTATTTTCTCAATCTGGCGCGCGCCGAAGCGGATCTACAGGCGCGCGAACTGGGCGGCTACGGCGTCGACCGCTCTTCCTGAGCTACAACTTTCGATTGAAAGCAAGGGAAACGCTATTGACGCCATGGCGCTGCAGTCGCCCCTCCATGTCGAGCTCCGTCAAAACGCCCTGAACTTCTGGCGCCGTCAGTCTCGCCACGCGGATCAATTCGTCGATGGGGATCGGCGCCGGCCCGAGAAGCGATACCACCACTTCATGCGGATCGCGCGGCGGCTCGGCGTCGTCGCCATTCTCCGCCTGCCGCGTCTTCTCGCTTTGCGAAGGTTCGGCGGGAGCGACGAAATCCGGGCGTCGCGGCCGTTCCTCGAAGGCCGAGCCGTTCTCGGGAAAGAGATCGAGTTCGTCGATCAGATTTTCCTCTTCCGTCACGCCGTCGTCGAAAAGCGTCTTGCGCGTGGGCGCGCCGGCGTTCTCGGAGAGCGTGGAAATCACATCTTCCGGCCGCGCGCAAAGCGTCGCGCCCTGCCGAATGAGATCGTTCGTTCCTTCGGCGCGCGGATCGAGCGGCGAGCCTGGGACGGCGAAGACCTCCCTTCCCTGCTCATTGGCGAAGCGCGCCGTGATGAGCGAGCCGGAGCGCCGCGCCGCCTCCACGACGATGGTCGCGCGGGAAACGCCGGAGATGATCCGGTTGCGGCGCGGAAAGTCGCGGCCGCGCGGCTCCCATTCGATTGGCATCTCCGAAATGACGAGGCCGCGCTCTGCGATCTCTTCGACGAGCCGCGCATGTTCGGCGGGATATGGCCGCGCATGGCCGCCGGCGAGCACGGCGATGGTTCCGGTCTCTAACGTTGCGCGATGCGCGACGGCGTCTATGCCGCGCGCCAGGCCCGAGACCACGACATAATTTTCGAGCGCAAGCCCGCGCGCGAGCCGCTCCGCGAAGGCGAGGCCCGAGGCCGAAGCGTTGCGCGAGCCGACGATCGCCACGCCATCGCGCTGCGCGACCCATGAGGCGCCGCGCAAGGCGATGAGCGGCGGCGCGTCGGCGATTTCCCGCAACAACGGCGGATAGTCTGGATCGCCCGTCGTCGCGAAACGAACGCCGAGCGCGCCCGCCGCCTCAATCTCGCGCAAGGCCTCTTCGCGCGACGCAATGCGGATCACGCGCCCGCGCAGGGAGCGCGCCGCGAGCTCCGGCAGCGCCTCCAGCGCCGCGCCCGCGCCGCCAAAACGATTGACGAGCTGCTGAAACGTGCGCGGCCCGACATTCTCGCTGCGGATGAGCCGCAGCCAGTCGACGAGTTGGGCGTCGCTCAGCCGCCCGCTCACGCCTTTTGCCCGATGCGCGACTCCGTCCCCGCGCGCAGTCGGGCGATATTGTCGCGATGCTTGCGCCACACAAGCGCAGCCATGACGGCGACGACGACGGCTTCGCCGCCTCGTCCGAACAGGAACAGCGCAATGGGCGCCGCCGCGCTCGCGACGAGCGCGGCGAGCGAGGAGTAGCGCGCGACCGCCGCCGTCGTCAGCCATACGGCGCAGAAAATCAGCGCGGCAGGCCAATACAGGCCGAAAAGCGCGCCAAGAAAAGTGGCGACGCCCTTGCCGCCTTTAAACTTCAGCCATACAGGCGCGATATGTCCGATAAAGGCGGCGAAGGCCGCGATCACGCCGCCTTCTGGCGAGAGCTGCGCGCCAATGAACGCTGCGACGGCTCCCTTCAGCGCGTCGAGCAGCAACGTCGCCGCCGCGAGGTCCTTGCGCCCGGTGCGCAGCACATTGGTCGCGCCGATATTGCCCGAGCCGATCGCGCGCAGATCGCTCGTTCCCGCGAGCCGCGTCAGCAAGAGGCCGAAAGGAATCGAGCCGAGCAAATAGCCGATCGCCAATGCGAAGGCGTCGTATAGGAAAGAGTCCATGGACGAAAACGCGAAACTCATGGGGCGGGCGTTGACAGGATGCTAAAGGAGCGGCCACAGCGCCGCAACCCGGCGTTTTCCATGTGGAACGCCTATATGCAGGGGCATGGGCGGCGCGCGTCTTTCCGGGGAAAAGCTCCCCTTTTGGCGCGCCGCCGCGGCTAGCCGCCTCCCGTTTTTCGGGACGACGCGCTAAAAGCTGGTAAAGCCAGGACCACGCATGAGCAATATAGAGCGCAGACCGCGCCCCCGGGCCTTCCGTCTCGAAGGCGACCGGACGGTCACGGGAAAGACGCCGCCGCAGGCCGAAGAGGCCAAACAGGCGTCGGCGGAAGTGATCGAAGCGGAATATGACGCCTTCGCCCGGGAGGCGGCGCAGCTCGTCGACGGCATGGCCGGCGACGAAGCCGCGGTCGAGGCCGCGCAGGCGAACGGCCTCTTGCGCCGCTACGTCTTTTCCTGGGGCGGCGTCTTCCTGTCGGCGCTCTCCGGTCTTCTGTCTCTCGCCCTGACGCTTTGGATCTGGGGTTTCGTCGAAGACCTTTTCCGTCGTTCCGCCATTCTCGGCGCCATCGGGCTCGCGCTCGCCGGCCTTGCGGCGGTCGCGGCGCTCATTTCCATGGCGCGCGAGTTTCGCGCCATCGGCCGGCAGAACCGCATCGCCAAATTGCACGCCGCCCTCGCGGAGGCCCACGCCAGCGATGACGGCAAGGCGGCCCGCGCGCGCGTCGGCGAGCTTTGCAAACTCTACGAGGACCGTCCGGCCACGGGCGCCGCCCGCGCGCGCGTCCATGATTATGTGAAGCAGATCATCGACGGGCGCGACCTGATCGCGCTCGCCGAGCATAATCTCGTCGCGCCGCTCGACGAGGAGGCGCGTCGCGAGATCGCGGCGGCGGCGAAGCGCGTCTCCGTCGTCACTGCAATCAGCCCGCGCGCGCTAATCGACGTGATGTTCGTCATCGGCCAGGCCATCGTGCTGATGCGCCGCATCGCCGAAATTTATGGCGGGAGGCCCGGCCTTCTTGGTTTCTTCAAGCTTGCGCGCTCCGTCGGCGCGCATCTTGCGATCACCGGCGGCGTCGCCGTCGGCGACTCGATCTTGCAACAGGCGCTCGGGCACGGCATTGCCGCACGCATTTCGGCCAAACTGGGCGAAGGCGTATTGAACGGGCTCCTCACCGCGCGCGTCGGCCTTTCGGCCATGGCCGTCTGCCGGCCCACCCCCTTCGTCTCCGAAAAGCAGCCCGGCGTCAGCGACGTCGCGCCTTTTCTCTTCGGCGGCGACAAGACCAAAAGCTAAACAACGTTGAAAGCAGCCACCTTGAAGATCACCACCTGGAACATCAATTCCGTGCGCCTGCGCATGCCGCTCGTCGCCCAATTCCTCAAGAGCAAGGCGCCGGACGTTCTATGCCTGCAGGAAACGAAATGCCGCGACTCCGAATTTCCGATGAAGGATTTTCATGCGCTTGGCTACAATCACGTCGCGATCAACGGGCAGAAGGGCTATCACGGCGTCGCCGTCGTCTCGAAACGACCGCTGCGCCTCTCCCAGAAACGCGACTTTTGCGACAAGGGCGACGCGCGCCACATAAGCGTCGAGGTGGAAGCCGACGGCGGCCCGATCACGCTGCATAATTTCTACGTTCCCGCCGGCGGCGACGAGCCGGATGTGACGATCAATCCGAAATTCCTGCACAAACTCGATTTCCTCGACGAGATGCGGGAATGGATCGTCTCGCAAGGCGTCTCGCGCGGGCGCGTCATGCTGCTCGGCGATCTCAATATCGCGCCGCTCGAACATGATGTATGGAGCCATAAGGCGCTTCTAAAAGTCGTCAGTCACACGCCGATCGAGGTTGAGAAGCTGACGAATGTCTTCGAAGCGGGCGCGTGGATCGACGCCATGCGGCATTTCGTGCCGCGGGATGAAAAGCTCTATACTTGGTGGAGCTATCGCGCCGCTGATTGGGAGGCCTCGAACCGCGGCCGGCGGCTCGACCACATTCTGGTGAGCGAAGCGCTGGGGGGCGCCCTCCAAAGTCTTGACGTGCTGCGCGAGGCGCGCAATTGGGAGCGTCCCTCCGACCATGTGCCGGTGACGGTCGAATTGTCCACATGAACGCTTGAAGTCGAGAGGCGGGGCGACGAATGATCGCGCGCGATCTGATGAACAGCGACTTCCCTTTTGTGACGGTCGACGCCGATCTCGACTATGTCGCGAAGCTGCTCGCTGAAACCGGCCTCGGCGCCGTGCCTGTCGTCGACGACAAACTGGCGCCGATCGGGATCGTCACGCGCAGCAATCTTGAAGCGCCGAGGCCGCAAGGCGAGAGCGTCGACCTCGGCGACATCCCCGAATTTCTCTTGCGCAACCGTCTGAAGCCGGTCTTCCGCGCCAATGGGCGCGGGCTGCGCGACGTGATGACCACGCCCGCCATCTCCGTGCCCGACGTCGCCAAACTTCCCGACGTCATGCGCGTGATGGAGAGCCACCATCTCAAGCGCATTCCCGTCGTCGAGGGCCAGAAAATCATCGGCCTCGTTCTGCGCAAGGAAGTGCTGAACGCGGTGCGGGCGGGCCCCGAGGCGCTGGAGGCGCGCCGGCGCCGCCCGATCATCTCCATTCCGCAGCAATCCGACCGCCATGCGCTGGCGACCGCGGAAGAATTTCGCAAACTTGTCGCAGCGCATGAACGCGAGCTTGAAAAAGAGCGCGAGGACGGTCGCCGCGCGGCGCTCGAATTGCGCGACCAGCGTATCCGCGAACTCGCGGAGCGGCGCCTCGTCGAAGGCGAATGGCGCGAGATGCTCCGTCAGGCGCGCCGCAGCGCCGCCGCCGGCTTGACGGAACACATGCTGATCCGCTTCCCTTCGCTGCTTTGCTCGGACGGCGGCCGCGCCATCAACGCGCCGGACCCAAATTGGCCGGAGACGCTGCGCGGCGAACCCGCCGACGTTTTCAAACGCTGGCGCAACGAACTCCAGCCTCGCGGCTTCCATCTCGCCGCTCAGATCATCGAATTTCCGGAAGGTCTTCCCGGCGACGCCGCGCTCTTTCTGATGTGGGGAGCGAGCCGCCTCTGAGCGGCTAGCGCTTTCCGATCAGACGGAACGCCTGATCGATAAGAAATCGCGCTGACTCAATACGCTGCAGCAAGTTCTGATCGAAAAAGTCTGTAAGCTCTTTCGGAACGTGCTCTAAGGGTCAGCTGCGGCGCATATCGCCTTGCGCGCGCAAGGCGGCAAGCGAGGGATAGCGCTGGGCGCCGCCCGCTCCATGCACCTCGACCGAACCGTCTGAGAACATCACATAGACCGCTTCGCCGGCGGTATAGCGATCGACCTCGACGGGGCTTTTTTCTTTGGAGGGCGTCGCCTCAGTCTTGACCGGCTCCCTGGCGGACGCGCCGACCGGCTTGGCGGCGGGCCTATTCGCGGCCGCCGCCGGCTCTTGCGCCTTCTCGGCGAGTTGAGCGGAAAGGCGCCCGAGAAGATTCGCGACGCGGCCGAGCGCCATCGTCACCGCGCCGCCCGAAACCGCCGTCGCGCCGGCGATGAACTGGCTCCACCCCCGTTCGAGGAGAATCTGATCCCAGCCCGCCCACATGCCGTAGAGGCCGAAGAGCATCAGCAACAACCCGAGGCCGAAAATGGCCCAACCCTGACGCGCCATGACTTTCCCGCGTTCTCGTTCTTGAACGAACGCATTTTCTCCGCCGAACGGCATCCACGTCGGCGGAAAATGCTTCAAACCCGTAATTTCCTCGGGCGGGAAAATCTAACACAAGCCGCGCGCGCCGCCTAACCAGCCTGGTCTTTGGACATTCATTGAATTACTGTAATGAGCTCACAACTTCTTTCGAGCGCTCCTAACTCAAAAATCCATATATATGGCTATGATCAATACATATATCAAGATATTGTGGCATGGCGTGCTGCGCCCGTCGTGACGGGTGACTAACTAGTCTTTTAATATCAATATGTTATAAATATAGATCAGTCAGCGTCTCGATGTCGCATCGTAAAATCTCTTCGCAATACAAATCTACCTCCGCAGGCCGATCGGGCGGCGCTTGCGGCGGAAGAACGATTTTCGTCGGCTTTAGGGAAAATCCGAGGAGACTTCATAATGGCAAGCTTAGTTCTTGCGCGCGGTCTGCTGGCCGGCGCGCTTCTCTCGGCCGTCGCTTTTTTCGGCGCGCCGTCGGCGGCTTTGGCGCATGGCGGCGTCAAGCTCGAACATGACGAATGCGTGCTGCGCGTCGGCCCGAACGTCATGCATTTCATCGCCTATCAGCGCGTGGGCGAAGATATCGAATATTGCGAGGACATCGGCAACGTCGGGCCGACCGTCATCGGATTGACCGCGGTGTCGCCGGCGCTGCGCGACATGGCGATCGGCATGCGCATCGTGAAGGAGCCGGGCGAGGAAACCGTCGTGGACATCGCGCCGAAAGTCCATCGCAACGGGGCCATGACCTTTGAATACAACTTCAAGGAGAAGGGACATTACGTCGGCCTTGTGACGGCGCGGGACGATCTCGGCCATGAATGGACGGCGCGTTTCCCCTTCTCGGTCGGTCTCTACACTTTCTGGGGGATGATCGAATATATCCTCTACGCCGTCGGCTTCGTGTCGCTAGTCGGCCTGCTCTGGTTCGTTCTGCGCGCGAAATCGAGCAAGGCGCCGCGAACGGGCGACGCGATCGCCTGACGCAAAGCCGTCATCTTAAAAATGGCGTGGCCCGGCGCGTCCGGGCCATGCTTTTTTTTGCGTCAATCATGGCGCGATAACGGGCCATTTGGAACCATTCGCGATATTGCCGCGCGCCCCGCCGGGGTCTAGTTAATCGCTCGGAGCTGTGGCTGACAGGCTGTGCTCATTGTCGCCGTTCGGGAGAAAATTATGTCCTTCACCCTCGAAGATCTGCCTTATCCCTATGACGCCCTGCAACCATATTTGTCGCGCGAATCCTTTGAATATCATCACGACAAGCATCATGCGACCTATGTCACGAACGCCAATAATCTGGTCAAGGGCACGGAATATGAAGGAAAGCCGATCGAAGAAGTGATCGTCACCTCCTACAATCGCAATACGCCGATTTTCAATAATGTCGCTCAGCACTACAATCATCATCACTATTGGAAATGGCTGAAGCCCAATGGCGGCGGCGCCATTCCCGAGAAGGTCGCCAAGGCGATTGTCGACGCCTTCGGCTCTGTCGAAAAATTCAAGGAGGATTTCCAGAAGGAAGGCCTTGGCCAATTCGGCTCAGGCTGGATCTGGCTCGAAGTGAAGGATGGCAAGCTGGCGCTGCGCAAGACGCCCAACGCCGAAAATCCGCTCATCCACGGCGCGCATCCCATCCTCGTCGCCGATGTGTGGGAGCATTCCTATTACATCGATTATCGCAATCGCCGCGCCGACTATCTCAAGGCCTTTCTCGACCATATCGTGAATTGGGAATATGTCGAGGAGCGGCTCGACCAGGCGCCTTAAGCCGTTTCGCGAGGCGAGCGGCGCGAAACGTAAGCGGGTCGCGCCGCGCTTTTTCAGGACGCGGCGATCGTCGGGCGGGATTCGACGACGCGCTTCAAATTGGCGAGGCCCTGTTCGTATTGGCGGCCAATGGTCTCTTCGAGATTTAAGAATTTATAGAGCGCCTTGCCGATGAACTCGTGGCGGCCGGACATCGCCCAGGTCACTTCGGTGCGCGCCTCGTCTTGCGGTCTGAAGTCGAATTGCACGTCGTTCTTGGTCTTGAACGGCTTCTTGAATTCGATCTTGATGCGGATGCGTTCGCCCTGGCGGCTTTCGACGATCTCCATCGCGCCGACGCCCACCTGCTTGTCGCCTGACCAGGCATAGGTCGCGCCATAGCCCTGCGGCGTGCCTCCATATTCCGCCGTCATATTGGGATCGAGCTTCGCCCACGGGGACCAGTCGCTCCAGGCGCGAAAGTCGTTGACGTGGCGGAACACGGTTTCCGGCGGCGCTTCGATCACCGTCGAGCGCGCGACGCGGAAACTGTCCGGCAGCAGGGAGATATAGGCGATCAGCGCGCTGACGGCGGCGAGGAAGATGAGAGCAATTAACGTCATGGACGCGGATCCTCCTGCTGGCGCGCTTTCCGATCAGATGGGATCGCCTGATCGATAAGAAATCACGCCCGATGAAAAGCTGGAGCAGTTCCGGTCGAAAAAGTCCGTCTACTTTTTCGGAACTCGCTCTTAGCCCGGCGGCGTTTGCCGCCGTGTCGCTCGCGCATGATCCGCCGCCTGACGCGCGATGCCCTTCAGTCTAGAGCGCGCCGCGAAAAAGGGGAATCCGGTTTTTGGCGTGCGGCGCGCTCGAAACTTTTTGAATCGATCTGATTATCCGCATTTGCGCCGGATTCGCCGCGATGCGGCGGGATCGAGAGCTTTCTCGGCCGAAGGCTTGCGGCGCCGCGCAGCAACAGCGCCGCCTCAGACGAGGCTGCCGCAGAAAGTCTGGATTTTGCGGCAGGCGTCCTCAAGCAGCGCGTTCGAGGCCGCATAGGAGACGCGGAAGGCCGGCCCGGCGCCGAAGGCCGAGCCCTGCACGACCGCGACCCCCTGGGCGTCGAGGAGCTCGGTGACGAAATCCTCGTCACTCTCGATGACCTTGCCCTGCGGCGTCTTGCGGCCGATCGCCTCGGCGCAGGAGGGGAAGACGTAGAAAGCCCCCTCTGGCGTCGGGCATTTGAGATATTTCGCCTGATTGAGCATGGAGACGACGAGATCTCGCCGCTCCTCGAAAGCCTTGCGAAAGACCGCAAGGTGATCCTGCGGCCCCTCCAGCGCCTCGACCGCGGCCCATTGCGCGATCGAGCAGGCCCCCGAGGTCTGCTGGCCCTGCAGCAGGTCCATCGCCTTGATGAGCGCGCTGGGGCCGGCGGCGTAGCCGATGCGCCAGCCGGTCATGGCGTAGGCCTTGGAGACGCCGTTCATGGTCAGCGTGCGCTCGATCAGCGCCGGCTCGACCTGCGCCGGCGTGACGAATTTGAAGTCGCCATAGACGAGATGCTCGTAAATGTCGTCGGTCAGCACATGGACCTGCGGATGGCGCAACAGCACATCCGTGACCTTTTTCATCTCGTCGAAATTATAGGCCGCGCCGGAGGGATTCGACGGCGAGTTCAGCACCAGCCATTTGGTCTTGGGCGTGATGACGCGCTCCAGCGCCTCGGGCTGGAGCTTAAAGCCGTCCTCCATCCGCGTCTCGACGAAAACGGTCATCCCGCCGCAGATCGCGACCATTTCCGGGTAGCTCACCCAATAGGGTGCCGGCACGACCACCTCGTCGCCGGGATTGATCGTGGCGAGGAAGGCGTTGAACAGAATATGCTTGCCGCCCGTCGCGACGATCGTGTCCGAGGCCTTGTAGTCGAGGCCGTTCTCGCGCTTGAACTTTTTCGCCACCGCCTCGCGCAGCGGCGGAATGCCGAGAACCGGCGTATAACGCGTCTCGCCTCGATCAATCGCGGCCTTGGCGGCGGCGCGAATATGCTCCGGCGTATCGAAATCAGGCTCGCCGACGGAAAGGCTGACGACCTCTCGCCCCTGGGCTTTGAGATCGCGGGCCTTTTGCGTCACGGCGATGGTGGCGGAAGGCTTCACGCGCGACAGGGCGTTGGCGAGGAAGGTCATGGCCGTTGGGACTCTTTGGCGGGATGTGCAATGCACCATAATGAGGGGCGCACCCGCGAGCAATGGAATTTCCCGGCCGCCCCAACCAGCGGACGCGGCGCCCCGCGAGCCTTCGGTTGCGCCTAATCCCGCGATTTAACGAGACAATTGGTTTGAAATTGGAATCAATTTTATGCGAAGGGACTAGCCCTAGATAACCATGATGCCGGGTTTACTTAAAAATTTATGAATTTTCTAAAATCGGGTGCAACTTTTTTCGTTGATCTTCGTTTCTCCCCTATAGACGCACGTCACGCGACGGTCGTCGCGCGACCGCCAGAGGGAGTAGGCGCAAGCGTCACTAAAGGGCGAGTGCCGAGAGGAAGAGAAGAGATGTCGCTCGTTGATAAATTTGAAGATCAGATGGAGCCCGCTTTCACCCGCAGCTTCGACAGGGATTCTGCGCGCAGGCAGTTCCGCGTTTCGCTCCTTCTTGTCGTCGCCATGGCCACGGCCGCCTTCGTCCTCGGCTTCGCGCTGCCGATCGGGTCGACGCCCGCGCAGAAATCGACGCCGGTCGCTACCGACAGCAGCGTCTTCGCTGGCCGTCTCGTCACGATCGACAGCAATCGCTGACGAAACCGGCATTTTTGCGACGGTTCCGGAATATTGGCCGCGCGCCTGAAGGGGCGCGCGTTCATTATTTTGCGGATGTCGCGGGGCGGCCGGCCCGTTCAAGAGACGGAAATTTAAAAAACCGGGGCCTCGCGGCGCCCGGCTTTTTGTCTGTGCGCAGGGCCGAGCCGCCTATTTCGCGGGTTTAGGCTCTTCCATGTGATGATGATGGTGGTGATGCTCGTGGCCGGAGCTTTCCGGCTTCGGACCGGCTGAATCCTGGCCATGAGCCTTCTGCCAGCGCTCCATGGCCTCGGCGTCATGCGCCTGCTTTGCGTCGGGGGCGTCGATCGAAGCGTCGATCGTGACTTCGCCCGCCTTCTCGAACAACAGCGTCATCTCCAGGCCCCAGCCGACTTCGAGATGCTTCTTGATATCGAGGAGCGCCACATAGGCGCCGCCGGGCGCAAGCGTTGTGAGCGACTTCGGCGGCAGGAGCACCGGCGTCACGAGATTGAGCTGCTTGGGGTCGCCGTGAATTTCCGCCTTGCCGAATTTCTCCGACTTCACGCCGATCAGCTTATCCGGCGAGTCTCCATTATTGTGCAGCATGGCGAAGAATTGCGCCTTATCGTCCCCGTCCGCAGGGGCGCGCAGCCAGGGGTGCTCGACCTTCAGCTTGCCGACGTCATATTCATGCGCTTGAGCCTGACCGCCGAAGCGAAGCAGGCCGAGCGCCGCCCCCGTGAGCAGGGATCCGCCGGTCAGCAAGAGTTCGCGCCGCTTTATCATTTTCTCTCTCCCTTGTTCGCCGGCCTTGTCGCCGGCCTTGTCAACATCATGGCGAAGGAGACGCGGGCCCGATAGCCTCGCCGCCCCTGTGCGACAATATGGCGCGTCCGGCGTGGTTCTCCGTCGTAAGGCGCCGCCGGCGCGGAAAACGCGTCAGCGCTAATGCGAGTGAAGGTTGATTTCGATCAAAGGCTCGCGGGAGAGCTCCGCGACAAGCCCCGCCAATTTCGTCGCGCTGGCGTCGTCGGGCGCGAATTTACGGAAACGGGCGCGCACATAGCCCGAGCGGTCGATGACGAAATGCGCCTCTTCGATCTCCTCGGAAATCGGCTCATTGGGATAGCGGTTGATGACCGAATAGGCCGCCTCGACCTGCTTGGGATGGACGGGCTCCCAGCCTTTGGTCTGCGCCGAGCAGGCGTCGTCGTAAATCGTCACATGATGCGCGCCCGCCGCCTTGGCGGCCTCATGCGCAATCGTCAGGCTTTTTTCGCGCTCCTGCGCCGCCTCGCCCGAGGCCGCCGCGCAGCGCGCGAAGGAGACCAGCGTCGGCGCGCCGCGCAGTCTGAACAGCGACGGAGCCTTTTCATCTGGATCGACCAGCGCGAAATCCGGCGCGATCAGCCATTGGATCATCGGCTGCGGGCTCATGAAGCGGGCGCGGTTGGAATAGGAGAGCATCAGCAGGAAGTTGATGACGTCCCAGCGGTCGTCCGTATCGAGCTGTTCGCGAAAGCTCGGCATGACGCCGCTCTGGCCGCCATGCGTCAGCCAATGGAAGATGTCGCCGATCGTGTGGGTGCCGACATGGGGCGCGGTGAGATCTGCCGGCTGGACGAGGACGCCCTGAGCGTTTTTGAGATCCTTGGCGAGGGGGCCGTTTCCTTCCCCCTGCGCGCCATGACAGCCGGTGCAAAGCTCCTGGAAATGCGCGAAGCCCCGCGCGACGGATTCGGCGGTATAATCCTGCGTCGGATCGTCGTATGTGTCGGTATAGGCCTCCGTCGAGAGGGATACGGCGAGCGCGACGAGCGCAGCGCTCGCGATGGCGGGCGTCGCGAAGCGGCGATAGGCGCGCGTCGCCGGCGTCCACCAGATCAGCGCCGCGGCGACCGCAAGCGTCAGCGCCGCCACGCCCCACCACCAGATGGACGAGAACATCGCCGGCTTCTGGCCCCAGGTGGCGATATAGGAGAGCCGGAAGGGCAGCGGCCAATAGAGATTGGTCTCATGCGAGGCCGGGGTGATTACCGCGATATAGCCGGCGATCGACAGCAAGGCGAGGCCGAAGAGCGTTTCGGCGACCCCCACTTTGCCGTACCAGTCGAAGTTGAATTCGCCCGCGGGACGGCGCGTCAGATAGCGCGCGAGCAGCAGCGCCGCGAGCAGCACGCCGCAAAGGAAGATGAGCTTTAAGGTCAGCAGACGGCCATAGGGCGTCGCCAGAAGATTGGGAACGCTGCCGACATTCTCCCAGGCGATGGCGAAGCCGCTGATCGCGACCAGGACCATGGCGACCTTGGCGACCAGCGACCACCGCTCGGCGAGCCGCGCCGCCGCCTCTGGCAGCTTGCCGCGCGCCGTCAGCATCCACCAAATGAGACCGACCAGGCCGCCAAGCCAGGTCAGGCCCGCCGCGGTGTGAAGAAGAAAGCTCGCCTGCGTCCAGCGCGGCAGGCCGTCGTCGATCGCGTGCCCCGTGACGGAAATCGTGGCTAGAACGAGGACGCCGACCACAAGCGTCGCCTGCTCGACGAATTCGGACTGGACGAAGAGGCGCGCGATCGCGAGCCCCGCGAAGAGAAAGGCGATGAGCTGCGTCGCGATCCAGGCCTTGCCGACGCTCGTCCCTATGGTGAATTCCGACAAAGTCCTAAAATCGATCGAAATCTCGGCCGGAAAGATCTGCCGCGCGGTCGCGTAAAGAAGCGCGAATCCCAGAAAGGCGCGGATAAGGCCAAGCGCGGCGACCGCCGCTTTGAATCGGCCGCTCTCGGCGCCCGCTGCGCGCAGCCTCAAAAGCAACGAGGCGGCGGTCGAAGGGCCCGGCTGGCCCTCGACATCCATGAGGCGCGGCAGCAGCAAAAGCCCGACCGCGACGGCGGAAGGCAGGCTCAAGAGAAAGCGAATGGCTGCGAGAGAGAGATACATTTTCGTTCAGCCCGAAGTCCCGTTGCGCCGGGCGCCCCCGCCACGGCGGCCCGCCACGCTCCAACGCCGGGCGCCTCCGGCGTTTCTCCCTTTTTCTCGCCGCTGAGAAAATGCGCGCCTATTTCTTTTCGTCGACCGTGAATTCGTAATTGCCCTCGACGATATGGCCGTCCGTCGAGAGAACCCGATAGCGCACGATATATTTGCCGGGCGCGAGCTCCGGCGCATTGGCCATCAGTTCGCGCGGCTTGTCGGGAACGCCGGTATTGCCCTCCCCAAGCACTTTGCCATCCGTCGTTTCGATCGTGATCTTGGAATATTGCGGCTCGACGCCGCCGCCAAAGCGCAGCTTCACCGTTTTTGGCGATCCGACCACATGCTCTTTCGAGGAGGGCGAAGCGTCGACAAGGAAGGAATGCGCGAAGGCGGAAGAAGCGACAAGGACGCAGGCGAAGGCGCCGGCGAGGAGCGGCGCGACGGCCGCGACACGGCCGCGGACCCGCCCTTTATTATTGGCGCAATTCTTTAGTGCGTATGTCATGGCGTCTCCTCGATAAGCCGGCCGCCCCGTATCAGGTTGAAATATTTGCGCCCGTTGCGGCCTTCAAGACGCCGCGGTCTCCGTGGCGTCCTTCTTCTTGCTCGAAGGATGGGTGTGTTTCCAATAGAGAAACACCATGCCGGCGATCAATATGGTCCCGGCGATCTGCGGCACCCACGCCCACAAGGTCTCGCCGACCATGAATTTAAAGTCCGAGGTTTCCTGCGTTCCATCGGGCCGGGTCAGCGTCACGAGGCCGACGTAATGCCCATTGTTCTTGAAGTCATGTTCGATATTGAACGTGCCCTTCGTATATTTGGTCGCGGGAAGATGGACCTCCGTCAAGGCGTCGAGGTCCGTATCCTTTGTGATCGGCGTCACCGGATCGCGGATGATGCGGACTTCGAGCGGCAGGTCGCGAAAGGCGGGATTCTCGATGTCGAAGACGAGAATCGTCCGGCCCGTGCCCGGTATCTCCGAGCAATATTCGCTCCGCGACTTTCCGGGTTGATAGGCGGTGATGTGGATCATGTCGTAGCCGAACATGACCATGCACATATTGCCCATGCTCATGGCTTCCGGCCCCGCGCCGCCGGACCCTTCGGCGCGCGGCTGCGGCGCGAAACCCAGCGAAAGAAGCGCGCCCAAAACAGCCGCCGCGACGCTACGCCATTTTCTCATTTCCATCCCTCGATCTTTTATGAACCCCAGCGGGCCGTCGCTCTTTGAGGCGACCGTTCAAAGCCAGCGGACCGACAGCGCGGATTTAGCGTCAGCCCTCGCTTCTTCTACTCGATGCAGCATGACAGAACTGTGCGTTGTTGGCGCTGTTTTGACAAATGACGCGAGCCGAAGCGAGCGAAAACAATGCAGCTTATTTGCGTCTAATGGACGCACCGTTTGACATCAAGCAAACGCTGCAGGGATATTTTTTCTTCATCGCCGTCGGCCTCGACGATGTCGATTGATTAGTCGCGAGCGCGCGGCGCGGTTTGCCGGGAAGCGGAGCCGCGCGACTGGCGGAGCGGCGAAAAAGAACCCCCCGGCGATTTGGGTCGCCGGGGGGAGAGGCTAGCGCTTGGGGCGCTTATATTTATTGATCGCTTAGGGCATATCGCCGGCGACGAACTTCGGAATGACCGGCCCGCCGATTTCCGCGCCGA